>DMHB01000020.1 GCA_003449595.1 Microscillaceae bacterium
ACGTTGAGCTTGCAAAAAGGCAAAACGGCGTGCCCGCTTTGGGAGCGAAGCCCTGTTCGGCCTCCGCAATGCCAAATTTTGTTGCCGCCCTCGCTGGCTTGGCGTTTGTTTACCAAAGGCATCGACCGCCAAGAAGCCGCCGCGCAGGTAAGCATAGCAGGTAACCACGCTTGGGGCGAACATATTTTGACGATGTTGGCGGTGATGGCGTAGCTTGATGCTCCCAAAGTTTGTTGTGCGCTACACTTTTTGAGAAAAAGACTATAAGTTTGTTGCATCTCCCATTAAACCCTTTTACAGAAAAAGTATGAATCCAATACTCAACCATAGGCTGTTTTTCATCAAAGAAAAAGTGGGTCTGTTGAAAGCATCCAACAATTACGATATTTTAGACCCCAACACTAAATCGCTGTTGCTGACCTCGCGCGAGACCAAAATGAACTTTTTAACGCGGCTGCTTCGCTTTACCGATTATAAAACTTACACGCCTTTTTATTTCGAGATAAAAGACGGCAACGGCCAAACGGTGTTTACCATTCAGCGTGGTTTTACCCTTTTCCTTTCCAATGTGAAGGTTTTTGATGCAAACCAACAACTGGTAGGTATGTTCAAACAGCATTTATTTTCCATAGGAGGGAAGTTTGGCGTACACGATGCCCAAGGCAATGCTTTATGTACTTTGGAAGGAAACTGGGTTGGGTGGAATTTTAAATTTATCCAAGAAGGGAGGGTCTTTGCCGAAATCTTCAAAGAGTGGAGTGGTTTAGGCAAAGAATTATTTACCAGCGCCGACAACTATATGCTTTCCATCAGCGATACCGTGCCTGCAAATCACCCGGTGCGGATGCTGATTTTGGCAGCCGTGCTTTGCGTCGATATGGTATTGAAAGAAAAATAAGCCCCAATGCCGCAGGCTGAACCTTGCACCCATTGACGTTGTTGTATGCTGAAAATCTAATCCCCTTAAAAATATGAAAATAGAAGTTTGGAGCGATGTGCTATGCCCCTTTTGCTACATTGGCAAACGTAAATTAGAACAAGCCTTGGCGCAATTTCCGCAGCGCGACCAAGTAGAAGTGGTGTGGAAGTCTTTTCAGTTAGATCCTGATTTTCAGGCCGACACCGATGCCCTGCCGTATGCCGATTATTTGCAACAGCGCAAAGGCTTTCCGAAAGAGCAAGTGGCGCAGATGCTGGTTCAGGTAACCGGAACAGCCAAACAAGTAGGGCTGGATTTTCATTTTGACCGCGCTGTGGTGGCCAATTCGTTCCACGCACATCGTTTGTTGCACTTAGCGCAAACCCAAGGGGTGCAAAACGCTGCCAAAGAAGCCCTGCTCAAAGCGCATTTTGAAGAAGGCAAAGACATCGGCCACCTGCCCACCCTGACCGCCATCGGCCAGTCGGTTGGATTGGCGCAAGAAGCCATAGAAGCCCTTTGGCAAACCGATCATCTGGCAGACGAAGTGCAGCACGATATTTACGAAGCCCGACAACTGCAAGTGCAAGGCGTGCCCTTTTTTGTTTTCGATAACAAATATGCCATTTCGGGGGCGCAAGACAGCAGTTTATTTTTACAAGCCCTCCAAAAAACCTTTGCCGAGCAAGCGCCACAGCCTTTGGTTTCCGGCCAAACCGGCAATGCTTGCGACATCGACGGCCAATGCTAAACCCTTTGGGGTAACCTAAAGCAGGCTTTTGCGGGCTTTCAATTCCTGCAAAAGTCTGCTATTTTTGTGTATGGAGACAAACATTTTCGAGCAAATGGGAGGTACTTTTGTGCGCCCAGCCGAGCAAATCGGCCAAAAACTAAAGCAGATCAAGGCATTGGTTTTCGACTGGGATGGGGTGTTCAACACCGGCCAAAAAGGTGGGCATCTTCATAGCCCTTTTAGCGAGGCCGACTCGATGGGCACCAATTTGCTGCGCTATGGGCTTTGGCTCAACACCGGCCAAATGCCACTGACGGCCATCATCACCGGAGCACACAACGAAAGTGCTTTCGATTTTGCTCACCGCGAACGATTTTCGGCAGTTTTTCACCGTATTTTAGACAAGAAAGAAGCCCTCCAGGAGTTTTGTCGCCAACAGCAAATCACCCCCGAAGAGGTGGCTTATTTTTTTGACGATGCCAACGATTTGGCCGTCGCCCAGGTGGTTGGGCTGCGCATCCTCATCCGGCGCAACGCCAGTCCTGCTTTTCGGCATTTTGTGCAGCAAGCGCAACTTTGCGATTACATCACGGCATTGGAAGGAGGTGCGCACGCTTTGCGCGAAGCGGCTGAAATGATGCTTTGGGCGAGTGGGTTGGATCAGGCTGTGTTTCGGTCGAGAATGCTGTTGGATGAGCCTTACCGAACATATTTTCAAGCCAGACAAGCAATGGTTACCAAGTTTTTTTCGAGGAGTGAGTTAGATTTTATCGAGTTTTTGCCCAACCCTCAGTAAATAGGCATTACCGGCAGGGGTTCGCTTACCGACCAAGGCATCACCGTAAAGTTGATTTCGACGCCAAACTGTACATCGCGCTCACATTGTTGCAAAATGTAGAGATGGTGTTGTCCTTGCCAAAAGGCATAATGAAAAATGAGCTTGTCCCAACCCTCTTCTTTCAGCACTTCGTCGTCGTAGTTTTGCATCATATCTTCCAAAATCGGCAAGCCCAATTGCTGGGTGCAAGTGGCCAGCAAAGCGTAGTAATCTTTGTCGAAGTCTTCGCGGGCTTTTTGGTAAGATTGGCCATTGGCGTGGTCGCGTCGTTCAAAATTTTCCCAATACACCAAAGGCAAGCAAAGGCTCTCTAACTGGTGTTTTTCGGTAAACTGGGCAATCAAAATCCAAGGCTCTAACTGGTAACAATCCCAACCCAAGCTTTTCCAGCCTTGGTTGTAGGCATAGGCTTGCAGCGATGATTCATCGGCTTGGTTGAAGGTAACTTGGCGCAGCATAGGCAAGTAACCGGCAAACAATTTCAAGGCTTTGCGTGTAAGCGGCATCCGCGGTGTAAATTCCTGATGAGTTGAAAAAGACTATAAAAACTTTTCTACGAGGCGCATCAGGGCTTCCAATCCTACGCGGTCGGTTTCGTCGAAGTCGTTCAGTTGGTCGCTGTCCACATCCAGTACCAGCGCTACTTGGTCGTTTTTGAATCCCGGCACCACGATTTCGGATTTAGAAAGCGAACTGCAAGCAATATGCCCTGGAAAAGCCTCTACGTCGGGCACCAAGAGGGTTTCGCGGCGGGTGTAGCAAGCCCCACACACGCCCTTGTCGAAGGCAATGCGCGTACAAGCCAACGGCCCTTGGAAAGGCCCCAGCACTAACTGATTTTCTTTCACCAAGTAAAACCCCACCCAAAAAAAGCCGAAAGCTTCTTTAAGTACAGCCGCCACGTTGGCCAAATTGGCGACGAGGTCGGTTTCGTCCGCCACCAAGGCTTCAATTTGAGGCAAAATGGCCTCATAGATGGCTGATTTTGAGCTTGTTTGCGGTATGAATAAGATCTCTGCCATAAGATTGAAGTAGGAAAGTAAGTGGGTATATTCGAAAAATTTGTTGTTTTGAGTAGCTTTACAAAGTTACACCAAACCTTGCAAAACTCACTATGAAAAACTGGATATGTATCTGGCTGATGTGGATGGCCTGCGGCTCGGCTTCGGCGCAAACCCAATATGCCGTGCTGATTTCGGCCAATGCCGAATGGTCGGCTGTTTGCCAAATTTACCCCAAAGAACTACACCACCACTCGCCTTGGGGCGATTATTTTTTCAAAAGCATATCGCTTGGCAATAAAGACGTGCAAGTGCTTTTTTTTCACGGTGGCTGGGGCAAAGTGGCCGCTGCCGGTTCTACGCAGTATGTTATCAGCACTTTTCAACCCGAGGTATTGATTAATTTAGGCACTTGTGGGGGTTTCCCCGAGGTTACGTCCTTGTTTGAGGTGCTGCTTGTGCAGAAAACAGTGGTTTACGACATCTACGAAGCGATGGGCGATGCGCAAGAGGCCATTGCCGACTACACCACCACATTAGATTTAGCGTGGCTTCCGCAGCCCTACCCTACACCGGTCAAGACGGCTTGCTTGGCATCGGCCGACAAAGATTTGCAGGTAGGCGACCTCAGTACTCTGCAAGCACAATACCAAGCCATCGCCGGAGATTGGGAAACCGGTGCCATTGCTTATACAGCCCACCGCAATCGACGCAAGTTGCTCATTCTCAGGGCAGTGAGCGATTTGGTAGGCACACAAGGCAGCGATTTGTACAACAACGAAAACCTTTTCAAAGAACGTTGTGTATTGGTGATGAAACAACTGTTAGACATTCTGCCGCAGTGGCTCGACAAAATAGAAAATCCTTAACCTTCTTCAATACCATCAACATGACCAAACTTAGTGTCAACATCAACAAATTTGCCACTTTGCGTAATGCCCGAGGGGGCAACAATCCCGATATTGTAAAGGCTGCCATCGACTGCCAACGCTTTGGCGCACAGGGGATTACCGTACATCCTCGCCCCGACGAGCGCCATATCCGCTACCAAGATGTGCTGGATATTTTGCCCCACATCACCACCGAACTCAATATTGAAGGCAACCCTCAGCAGCGGTTTCTGCGCCTGATAGAGCAAGTAAAGCCTACCCAGGCTACCTTGGTGCCCGATACGGACGATGTGCTGACCTCGAACACCGGCTGGGACACGCTGCGCTATCAGAATTTTTTGCAAGAAACCATCGCCGGAATCCAGGCGATAGGTACGCGGGTTTCGATTTTTATCAACCCGGAACCCCGCTTGATAGAGGCTGCTGCCAAAACCGGTACTGACCGCATCGAGTTTTACA
>DMHB01000018.1 GCA_003449595.1 Microscillaceae bacterium
CGAATATACCCGTGCCAATATTCGGTCGGCATTGGTTTATACTTTTCAGAAAAACTTCCACGCTTTTAACCTGACGCCTGTTGATTTGAGTATTGTTAATACGCTCAATTTGAGTCTTAAATTTTCTGAGGTGCTTGACAGTTTGCGTCGCAATGGCAACCCCATTGGGTTGAGCTTCGACCAAGCTTTGGTATCGAGTAGCTCGTTTACTTATACCTTCAACAATGCAGCAAAAGAAAAAGTAAGAAATATTTTCTTGTTCAGGCTTCAAGTCGAAACCGGCGGCAACACCATCGATGCGTTGGCACGAGGCTTGGGCAATAACAACACTGACCGCATATTCGGGCTGCGTTATTTTCAGTTCAACCGATTTAGCTTGACAGTCAATTACACCAAGAAGCTAAGGAAAGAATTGGCCATAGCCTTTAGGCTGCAAACCGGTGTGGCCAGGCCGGTGGGCAACTCCACCTCCTTGCCGTATGAAAAGTTCTTCTTTAGCGGAGGAAACAGCAGTATCCGCGCTTGGGCACCCCGCCGTTTGGGGCCGGGATCATTTGGCACTTTTGACTCGACCGGAAGACAGACTTTTTTATTCGAACAACCGGGCGAAATCATTTTTGAAGCCAATTTTGAATACCGATTTCCGTTGTTTAGCTATTTGAAAGGAGCACTGTTTGTGGATGCAGGTAATGTTTGGGTTATCGACAACGATGCCGCACGTCCCGGAGCCAATTTTCAGGCCAATCGTTTCTTCAGAGAAATTGCCGTAGGTACAGGCTTTGGCATACGCTTCGACTTGTCGTTTTTGGTTGTACGCCTCGACTTTGGGATCAAGGTTTATAATCCTGCCTTGCCACCCGAACGAAGGTTTGTTTTGCCCAACTTCGACTTTTCGAACCTATTTGCCAACGAGCAAATGCTGCTCAACATTGGTATTGGCTATCCTTTTTAAAATTAGCTTTGCAAAATTTGGCTGATCAAGCTTACGCTGAAAATCGACAGTAAAAACCAACCTACCAAGCCTTCGACAACAGCCAAATAACGAGACATTCCCACAGCTGTTATTTCGCCATAGCCTAAAGTTACAAAGGCATTCACGCTCAGGGTGGCTGCATTGATGATGCGCGCCACTAATCCTAACAAAAGATAAATTGAAAAAAAGCTAATGATCTGTACACTTCCCCAAATTTGTTGGAGGCGTGTTTTCTTAGACCACTCCCCGGGAATGAGCCGTTGTTTGACCACCACCCAATAGTTGAAAGAGCGAACCATAATGCTCAAATTGTATAAAGGTTTGCCCAATACCCTGAGTGCATAGGGGTATTTGCCGAACTGGATGCGCATCGTTTTCAGCGTTTCTTTATAGCGGGTTGTAACGAAGCGTTGCAAAGCTAAACCCAGCGCTACGTCGTGCTGTTTGGACGAGAAAAATCCTGAAAACCAAGCTGTTACCGGCGAAAGCCTGCTCAAATACAAATTGTCTTTTTCGCTTGGGAAAATGAAGTAAAAAATAGCAAAGTATAGAATTACATAGAACGAATACAAAACCGATTTTACCGGGTTGGTGCCATAATCACAGAAGTATTGCAAGAAATAATTGATTTGGTACTTGAAGTAGTTATAAAGGTTTGGGGTTTTCTGATAGATATACCAAAGTCGGCGGGTTTCCATATTTTTCATTTCGATATAGCAATGGTTGCCCGATTCTAAGTCGCCACGACCTTTGTAGGTGGTAAGCAAGTTGAAGTAGGAGTTGATCAATTCTTCGTAGAGTGGCCATTCGGCTAACTCGGCTCTATCTTTGGCGTGGTATAAAATGGCCGAGGGCACCAACTCACCGCGAGGATTTTCATCATCTTCCGAATCATCGAAAACGGCCAGCTTGAAACCTTCTAATTGAGACCAGTGAAAAACGATGTTGGAAGGATTACCCGGCATTACACAGCCATTGAAATCGATGTATTTTTTGTAAATATTGCCGGTGTTGATAAAATTATCTTCTACTTCAGCGCCGTCAAAATCGAGCGAAATATCGAACAAATTGTCTTCCAAATGCAGGATTTTATATTTTCCGGTAAGGTCTAATTTATATCCCTGATATTTGGTATAAAACTTACACTCTTCAATGGTAAGTGTACAAGGTTTTTCGCCATATTTTTCATTGTCAAAGTCGATAGAAGACCGGTAAATTAACCTTTTCTTGTTGTCGAAATCTTTGGCAGCTTTTAGTTCAATGTTGTTTTCGTATTCGCATTTATGAAGCCGAACGTTGGATACTTCGCGTGGGCGTACTTCAAGCTTATCGCCAATTTTGCAACGGTCGAACAAAAGCGAGGTGGCCGAAAATCCTTCCAATTGGATACCTGCCTTAAAATTGCAATGCTTAAAAATCAACCCGTTCAGGTGATTGCCGGCTGCGCTGATGATTTCGCAACCTTCGGCTTCGGCGTCGCCGGTGAAAATAACAGGGGTGTCAAATTCTAATTGCTCTATTTGCAAATCGGCATCGGTGCTGGTAAAAAAGATACACTGATAAAAAACCAGCGGGTTGTTGATATTGTAGTAGCCTTGGGCATTTACATATTGGCGCGCAACTGATTTATTTTCAAGTTTTTTTTGAACAATAGCCCTCATCCCTTCGGCAGTAGCAGCATCAATCTCAACATTGTAGTTGTTGAAAAAAATAGTATCTGTATCAGGGTCTAAAATCGACTGCACTACAATATCTGAAAACTTCACATTTTGGTATTCGGCTTTGACCCCGTGCTTGTGCTGTGCGAAACTTGCAAGAGCATTTATGCCGAACAAAAAGGTAGAAAGTAGGAGGGAGCGTATCATCGTTCGATAAAAAGTTTAGGTCAAATTTGAGAAAAAAAGAAAAGCCTCCCAAATCTATGTATCAGAAATAGGAATTTCTATGCTAAAAACTGTTTCTTGGTAGGCACTGCTGCGTTCTAACCAAATGCGGCCTTGGTGAGCCTCCACGATTTGTTTGCTGATGGCCAGCCCCAGTCCAATGCCTTTTTTATTGCGATGGTCTTGGTTGGCAGTTTGGTAAAATTTTTCAAACAAATGTTTCTGCATCGGTAGCGGAATGCCTTCACCATTGTCGCCGACGCTTATTTGTATTGTTGAGTCAAGTCTAACGACCCAAAGGCTTACTTTCCCTTGTTGGGGATTGCAAAATTTAATCGCATTGGACAGTAAATTCAAAACCACTTGCATCAGTCGGTCATAGTCGGCATTTAGCTGGGGAAACGTCTTTGGAAAAATTTGCTCTAAAGCAATTTTCTTTTCTTTCAAGGTCGGTTTTACAACCTCCAGACAATGGTTGAGTAGCTTTTCTAAGTCAATATTGACTTTATGAAGTACTTGTTTTTGGCTTTCAAATTTTTCCAAATCCAATACTTGCCCAATGAGCCGCTCCATTCGGTCTATTTCTTGGCTGATGGTTTCTAAAAAATGGGCTTTTTCGCTATGCTCCATTTCGGGGTTATCGGCCAAAATTTCGGATAGAGCTTTGATTCCGGTGAGGGGGGTTTTTAGTTCGTGGGTAACCGTTGAAATAAAATCGCTTTTGAACAGGTCATTTTGCTTCAGTTTTTCATTGGCTTGCGCCAAAGCCGTAGTTTTTTGTGCCAACTGCTGGTTGAGCATAATCAATTGTTGCGATTCTTTGGCCATACCGAGCATTGCTTTGGCCTCGACAGGTTTGGCATCGATAAAGGCACGCATCAACACTTTGGCCGTACCAATGCCTACTACGCTGCTGAGGTAGCCTTCGGCAAAATTTACAAAAGAGCGATTTGTCTGATGTAGCTTTACTTCTTGAAAATGGTTTAAAATTTCCTTGGTACGTTTCTTTCCCAAAAAACTTGACAGTAGTTTTTCTAAGCGTTCTGTTTCTTTGTAACTATAAGCAGGAATGGCATAGCCTGCGCCTTTTAAGTTCATTTTATCCCAATGTACAAACCATTGCGCTTGGTAATTTTCTTCGGCACTCGCTTTACTATAAATGGCTAAAAAAGCAAAGGCAAGACTGTTAGCCGTGATAGAGCAGAAGAAAACGGTGGCTATCCCATCCAATCCGGCCATAGTAGGCACTTCAAATCCTTGAAAAAGGGTTGGGAAAATCAACCCATAAGCCCAAACCGATATGCCCAAACACAAGCCCAGCACGACTCCTTGTTTGTTGGCTTTAGTCCAAAAAATGCCGCCCAACACCGCAGGAGCCAACTGCGCCACAGCTACAAACGAAATCAATCCAATAGACACCAGCCCTTTGTCGGCAGCCGCCCATTTGAAATATACATAGGCTGTTAGCAGCAGGAAAAACACATTGAAACGACGAATGGCCAATATAAGCTGCCCAACTTCTATTTGCACTTTTTGCTCGATAGGAAACAAACGCATCAACAAAGGAAGTTGGATATGGTGGCATAGCATCGTGCTGAGCGCCAAAACCGATACAATGAGCATTCCTGTAGCCGATGCAAAACCGCCCAGATAAGCCAACAAGGTCCAAAAAACAGAACCCTGCTGAACCGGAAGCGATAGCAAGATTAAATCGGGTGGGAGCGAGGTATGGCGCAAAAACACCACCCCCACACAAGCAATAGGCAATACAAATAAATTGAGTAGCCATAAATACATCGGAAAACCCCACATCGCTTTGCGCAATTGGGTTTCGTTGTAGTTTTCGACCACCATTACCTGAAACTGACGCGGCAACAAAAGGAACGCCAAGGCACAGAGAACCAGGTGCAAAAACCAATTGGCATAGCTATGGCTTCCCTCAAAAACAAAATACTGCGATTGAGGCAATGTGGTCTGAATTTGCTGGTATTTTTGGCTTAGCCAAGCCCAATCATCCACCCAAAAAAATGTTATCATAATGCCCAAAGCCAAAAAAGCGACTAACTTCAGTACGCCCTCGAAAGCCACTGCCGCCATAATGCCTACGGCGTGCACGTTGGCCTCGGTGCGGCGTGTGCCAAACCAACTGGTAAACAAAGCCAAGCCCAAGGTGAGGTAAAGGTTTCCATCGGCCCAAAGCGAGGTTTGAGCTAAGACCGACTTGGTGAGCACTACTTCAAGGGCTGCATAATGAAAACTTTGCGCGATGGCTTTGATTTGCAAACCCAAATAAGGAATCAAGCCTAAGAAACAAATGAGCGTAACCAAGGCACCCAAACCTGCACTGCGTCCGTAACGCAA
>DMHB01000017.1 GCA_003449595.1 Microscillaceae bacterium
AGTATCAACTATGCCAAGCGCATTCAAAATGCCATCTTGCCGGAAGCCTACTTCTTTGAGGAGCATTTTGCAGAATTTTTCATCTTATACCGCCCACGCGATATTGTAAGCGGCGATTTTTATTGGGCCACCGAGCACCAAGGCAAAGCCATATTGGCTGCCGCCGATTGTACAGGCCACGGCATACCGGGGGCATTTATGAGTCTGATTGGCAATGATTTGCTCAATGAAATTGTAAATATTCAAGGGGTTTTAGAGCCAGACAAGATATTAGATCACCTCCGTATCCGAATCAGGCAGGTGTTGCACCAAGACCAAAACGAAACCCAAGATGGGATGGATATTGCGGTGCTGGTTTGGGAAAAAACAAAAAGACCTTCTTCTGCAACCATACAACTTCAGTTTGCCGCAGCACGACACTCCCTCCTACTGGTTCAAACCGAACAAATAGAACAGTTCAAAGGTGATAAACTCGTTATCGGGGGGCTAAATACGCGCATTTCTAATTTACCTTTTAACCAACAAATTATTTCGGTGCAAGCCGGACAGTCCATCTATTTATTTTCCGATGGCATAGTTGACCAGTTTGGTGGCGATGAAGCCCGTAAGTTTTCCAGCCCCCGCTTGCGCGATTTACTTTTCAAGCTTCGACACGTTCCGTTGAAAGACCAAAAAGAAATTATAGACAATACACTTGATGCTTGGATGGGTAATGAGCACCAGCAAACAGATGATATCTTATTGATTGGTTTAAAATTTTAACCTCCCCGTTGGATGCTTAGAATACATTTATTAAAATTTTTGCTCGTTTTTCTATACACTTCAGTAGGCATCTGTTGTTTTGCTCAAAATTCTTGGCAAGAAATCAAATCCAATGGCAAAGGAGAGGTAACCATCGTCTATTTCGACTTTGCTCCATTTGCTTATGAAGAAAATAAAGTCATCAAAGGCATTGAGTATGAGTTGATAATGGCCTTTGTTGATTTTGCAGAAAAAAAATACAAGGTCAAAATTACCCCTCGGTTTGTCAGAAGCACCAACTTTGCACAAGTGTACGACACCTTGCTATCCTCCAAAAATGGCCTAATGGCCGCTGCTTCTTTCTCAATCACAGAAAAAAGACTTCGGGAGGTCAAATTTACCCCTGCCTATTTACCCGATGTCGAAGTGCTGATTTGCAGCAACAACATTCCCATTGTAAAAGATACAGCCGAGTTTGTAAAGGTTTTTGCCCCACTCCAAGCCCTGAGTATTAAAAAAAGCTCTTATGAGCAAAACCTGATTCAATTGCAAAAATGGCTGCCCAATATGCAACTTCAAAACCTCAATCATTTTGAAGAAGTAAGCCGCCGCATTGCCAGCGAGGACAACCTGTATAGCTATGCACAACTTACTTCGTATATTTTGGAGCGCAAAAAGGGCACTTCTATCAAAAGGCAGAATATGTTTCAAGTAGAAAAAACAGGACAAGCCATCGCAATGCCTAAAACAAGCGATTGGGATGAGCCTTGGGAAGATTTCTTCGAACAACCAGAATTTAATACAATTCGCAAGAAAATTCTGCTCAAATATTTTGGCGACGATATCAATGAATTGATGGAGGCCATTACTTCTACTGATAAATCGGTGGGTGGTAAGGCAGTTGACTTACTCACTTTGGAAACCGAAATGCAAAACCTGCAACTCAAAAATAAGTCGCTTGAAGTAGCAAGGCAAACCGCTTGGCGCAATAGCTTTTTAATCGGTCTCTTGGTGTTGGCTGCCATAGCCTTTTTCATTTACAATCGCTATCGCGCCAAGCAACGCACCAATATTTTATTGGAACAAAAAAACCAAGAAATAGAAAAACAAAAAGCTGAGTTGATTGAGAAAAATGAAGAATTGGCTCAACTCAATGAAGAAATCATACAGCAACGCGAAGCCGTCGAACAAGCCCATATCTCGCTCCAGCGACGCAACGACTTGGTGAGCAAAAGCATACAATCGGCCCTAACCATCCAACAAGCTATGTTGCCTTATGCACACCGCTTACAGGATGCCTTGGGCGAATATTTTGTGGTATATGAGCCAAAAGATATTGTTTCGGGCGATTTTTACTGGCTTGGCAAGGTCAATCAGCAAATCATTGTAGCAGTGGCCGATTGCACCGGCCATGGCATACCCGGAGCGTTTATGAGCTTGATTGGCACTATCATATTCGATAAAATCATTGTTTCGCAACAAATCACCGATCCGGCTACTATTCTCAATGCAGTACACCTTGAAATCAAGCAGGCACTCAAACAAGACGAAAGCGACAACCGAGATGGAATGGATACCGCTATTTTGAGAATTGAGGCGGCTTCCGACGCTGAGGCTACTTCAAAAAAGCTGGCTTTCTGTGGTGCCAAACGGTCGTTATATTATGTTTCGCAAAATAATCCCGGCACTTTGCAAGAAATAAGGGGCGAACGCAAGTCGATTGGTGGCAAGCAAAACGAAAACAAACAATTCAAAACCCATACATTTGAATTGGAAAAAGGGAGCTTGGTATATCTAAGCACCGACGGCTTTGCCGATCAAAACAACTTGCAACGCAAGAAAATTGGGGAGGAAAACTTCAAATTGTTACTACTAAAAAATTCTTCACTGCCGTTAAAAGCACAGGCTGAGCAATTGATCGCGGCCTTAATCCAGCATAAACAAGATTTGCCACAGCGAGATGATATTTTAGTAATGGGTTTTCGTCTGTAGTGGCGATGGGTAGATGAAATAAAGTAAATAATTTTGCTTCAAAGAAGGTTTTAGTAACTTAGATTGAATTTCAAAAAACCTTCTTTATGTTGCGACGTTATTACCCCAAACTACTGCTCATCACAACGTTCTTTGTGATCAACTTATCCTCCTTCGCCCAAAATTACTTCCACAAAGCCGATTTCAACCAAGCACAAACCACCGGCGACAGCATTGTTTGCTACGGGCATCACCATAATGCGTATGTGTATTTGCCTACCACACTGTGGAAGACTGGCAAAGGTGAAATACAAAGAACCACTTCCCCAACTTCGAGGTTCATCGTTACCTACAATGGTTTTACACCGCAAGCCCGCGCTGCTTTTCAGTTTGCTGTCAATATTTGGCAGTCTATGCTCAGTTCGCCGGTGCCCATTCGTATCACCGCCACATTTCAACCTTTAGGCCAAAATGTGCTCGGTTCTGCATCACCCGGTACTTTTTTTAGAAATTTTCCCGGAGCCACCCGCCTGCAAACTTGGTATCCGGTAGCCTTGGCCGAAAAAATGGCCGGCAGAAATTTAAATGATACCACCCGCGCCGACATTACCGCCAATTTTAATTCCGGTTTTTCGGGTTGGTATTATGGCACCGACGGACGACCAGGCACCAACCAATTTGACTTTGTAACGGTAGTTTTGCACGAAATAGGCCACGGATTGGGCTTTTTCAGTGGCCGAAGCTCCGGAGGCGGTCTGGGATCTATGTTATTTTCAGGCTTTCCCATTGTTTTCGACCATTACGTGCAAAACAGCTTGGGGCAAGCCTTGCTCAACCAAACCATTTTTCCTGATAATTCTACAACGTTGGGCACTGCCTTGGTTTCGCCGCTGTTTTTCGATGCTCCTTATGTAAAAAGCGCTAACAGCAACAATTCAGCTACCCTTTATTCGCCTTCCACTTTTGAACCTGGATCAAGTACTTCGCATTTAGACCAGCTTACCTATGCCCTTAGCGGGAATGGGCTGATGGTGCCCCAGCTCAATCCGGCTTATGCCAACCAAAGCCCCGGGCCTATTACGATGAATATGTTTGCCGAAATGGGGTGGATTCATACATTTCTCCAACCCGATACCGTCAAAAGCACCGAAACTATTCCTGCCAATTATACCGTCAAAACCCGTATCGTAAGCGATACACTTATTAATTTGAGTTCGTTGCGCTTGTTTTATTCTGCCGATACCTTTCGCACCAGCGCCTCGGTTACTTTTGCACCTACTGCTACTCCCAACGAATACAGCGCTACTTTCCCATCTTCGCCGGGTGGCCGTGTGATGAGCTACTATGTTACCCTAAACGACGCTACTGCCCGCACCTACCAAACACCTACCGAAGCGGTTAGGTTTAACAACTATTTTCAGTTTTATGCCGGTACAGACAATGTGCCCCCTCCTGTAACCCATTCGCCTACCACTTTTCTTTTTTTACCGACCGACACCATCGGCATACAAGCCACTGCAACCGACTGGTTCGATGTAGATACGGTTTATGTGGAGTATTCCATCAACAACGTCAACCAACCTGCTTTAGGACTCACCCGAAGCCGAACCAACCGTGCTAATTTCACCGGAAGGTTAAATTTTGCAGCCAATAACCTGCGAGGTGGCGAAACCATCCGGTATAGAGTAGTGGCACGCGATAAATCGACTGCACGCAACTTAGGCTTCTCGCCCACTACGGGTTTTCATACATTGGTTGTTTCGGCGGCCAAAGCTCCTCAACAGGATTATAGCAATAATTTTGACACCCCCAACGACGACTTTGTAGGTAGCAATTACAGCATCATTACCCCTTCAGGTTTTGCAAGTCCGGCCATTCATTCCGATCATCCTTATTTAGACGGCTCAGGACCAACCCAAGAAAGCTCCTACATCTATCAGTTGCGGGTACCTATCATTGTCAGAAATACGGACGCTTTGGTGCGTTTCGATGAAATCGTATTGGTAGAACCGGGCGAAACCGGCTCTACTTTTGGCCAACCTACTTTTTACGATTATGTGGTGTTGGAAGGCTCTACCGACGGTGGACGCACTTGGCGTACTGTAGAACCCGGTTATGACTCAAGATTCAATCCTGCGTGGTTAAATGCTTTCAATAGCAATTTAGTGGGCATCAACTCGCGTGCTCAGGGTACACCTGCCTTGTATAGGCCGCATACGTTCAATTTGCGTACCAATTTCAGGGCCGGCGACGTAGTATTGCTGCGCTTCAGACTTTTTGCCGATGCCAATGTCAATGGATGGGGTTGGGCCATCGATAATTTGCAAATACAAGGAAGCCTCAGTGCTGTTACCTCCTTGGCGGATCAAGTCCTCATTCAACAAACAAAACTTTACCCAAACCCAACCGAAGGAAAAATAATGCTTACGGCTGAAGGATTGTCAGGCAACCCACAAATCTTACAAATAGAGGTTTTCAATACCACCGGGGTTTCCTTATTGACACGCCAAGTTACAGTAGAAGATCGGAAGAGCGTCGTGTG
>DMHB01000369.1 GCA_003449595.1 Microscillaceae bacterium
CAAGCCAAAGCTGCATAGTTTGCCATTGGGTAAACCAAGTAATGCACAACAGCACGAATAAAACTCCGATGTCGGTTATTCTTTCAACTACCACAGTGCCCAGCAAACGAGTTGTGTAGGGTGTGTCGCGGGTAGGGTTGAGCGCCCAGCAGCGGGTGAGTTCGCCTAAGCGCGGCACCACCAAATTGACTGCATAGCCCATAAACAAGGCTTGGGTGGCTCTATTAAAACCGGTAGGCGCATCGGCAGCAGCCAGCAACAACCGCCAGCGCTGTAAACGCGCTGTATGGCTCAACAAGGTACAAAAACTCACCACCCCTAAGCTCTGCCAAGTCCATAGGCTTCGCATAGTTTTCCAGTCGTGGGTGCTTATGCTTTGCAAAGTGCCGTAGAACAGCAGCAGTCCAATGGATAAGAAAAAAAAGTAGCGTATAATTTTCCAGACCATTTTTAAACCTAAATTTGCTGCCTCAAAATTTAATTTTTGAAGCCATATATGCAAATCGACTTGACAGGAAAAAAAATATTGGTAACCGGTGGAAGCAGGGGCATCGGAGCCGCAATTGTACGCGGATTGGCGCAGGCCGGGGCTACAGTGGGTTTGCATTATGGCGAAAGCGATGAGGCAGCCCTTGCTTTGCAGCAAACTTTCGGAGAAAAAGTAGTGCTTTTAAAAGCCGATTTGTCATCAGCAGAGGCTACGATGGAGCTGTTTGAAGAAGCGGTAAGGCAACTGCAAGGCATCGATACGTTGGTCAACAATGCGGGAGTGGCCATTAAGAGTCCAATAGAGGAAATACCAGAGCAGGTTTGGTTATCGGATTGGCAACTTACGCAGCAAATCAACTTGATGGCTGCGGCTATTTTGTCGCGGCGATTTATTCAACATTGTCAAGCGCAACAACAAGCAGGTCGGTTGATTTTTGTGTCTTCACGAGCAGCTTTTCGGGGCGACACTGCCGATTATATGGCCTATGCAGCCTCCAAAGGCGGAATGGTGGCACTGAGTCGCTCCATTGCGCGGGCTTTTGGCAAGCAAAATATTGTGTCGTTTGTGTTAGCGCCGGGTTTTATCCAAACCGATATGGCGCAAGATTTTATTGATGCCTATGGCGCTGATTATGTAATCCGTGATTTGGCGCTCAATTCGCTTACCCAACCCGACGACATAGCCCCTTGGGCTGTTTTGTTGGCATCGGGCAAAGCCGACCACGCCACCGGCTGTACCATCGACATCAACGCAGGAAGCTATGTACATTAAAAACCCTTTCATTATCCTTTAATCTTATTTTTTGTATGGATATCATCCAACAGTTAGAACAAGGCATTATTCAATTTAGCAATTTTTTATGGGGAAGCCCTATTTTGATAGTATTGGTAGGCGGAGGGCTATATTTCTTGATTTATTCACAGTTCATTCCTTTTCGATACCTCAAGCACAGTATCGATATATTGCGGGGCAAATATGACGACCCCAATGATCCCGGCGATATTAGTCATTTTGAAGCACTTTCGAGTGCCTTGGCAGCCACTATCGGGATGGGCAACATCAGCGGGGTGGCCATCGCCATTGTAACCGGAGGTCCTGGGGCGCTTTTCTGGATGTGGGTATGTGCGTTTGTAGGGATGGCGACTAAGTTTTTTACCTGCACTTTGGCCATTATGTATCGAGGAAAAGACAGCGAAGGCAATCCCGAAGGCGGGCCTATGTACACCATTGTCAACGGGTTGGGCAAATCTTGGTATCCTTTGGCGGCTTTTTTCTGCATAGCTACCCTTTTTGGAGCGATGCCTTTGTTTCAGGCCAATCAGTTGACCCAAGTATTTCGCGATGTGTTGTTTATTCCCAATGGTTGGATAGCCGCCGAGGCGAAAAGCAGTTTTAACTTGGTTTCAGGCATTGTGTTGGCCGTGCTGGTTTCGTTTGTCATTTTTGGAGGCATCAAACGCATAGCCAATTATGCGGCTATGTTGGTACCTTTGATGGTGGTTTTGTATGTAGTTTCGGTGTTGTTTATCATCGCAGTCAATTATCAAAATATACCTAATGCAGTTTGGATTATTTTCTATGATGCCTTTACAGGAAAAGCTGTTTTAGGCGGTTCGTTAGGGATGATAATCATTATTGGTGTCCGACGGGCAGCTTTTTCCAATGAAGCAGGTATTGGTACTGCGCCAATGATGCACGGAGCAGCCAAAACACAAGAGCCTGTGCGCGAAGGACTTGTAGCAATGTTAGGTCCGGCCATCGATACGTTAGTTGTGTGTACTATGACAGCCTTGGCCATTATTGTAACCGATGTGTGGAAATTGAAAGATAGTAATGGCGTAACTCTTACAGCCCGTGCTTTCGAGCACTCTATGCCCGGATTTGGGGTGTATGTGTTGTTGGTCTGTGTGTTTATTTTTGCACTTACTACCTTGTTTTCGTATTCCTATTACGGCACCAAGGCGTTGTCGTTTTTGGTAGGAGCCCAATACAAATACCTGTATAACTACCTGTACATTGCTTCGATTGTTTATGGGGCGGTAGCTTCTATTGAGGTTGCCTTTTCGATTATCGACGCGATGTACGCTTTGATGTCGATTCCCACGGTGCTGTCGGCTTTGTTACTTTCGCCCAAAGTAATGGCAGAGGCCAAACGTTATTTCAGTCAGCTACAATGAAAATAAAATTTCACCAATTTATAATCAAAATAACCACGGCGAAGTTATATATAGAGTTGTCTATCAAATCATAGCCTAATTTAGCTCAATTAAAGAATGGAATCTCCTTTCTTCTATATTTATCCTTTCGAGTTCACTTGTAGTCATTGTGGAGAACAAGGTTGTATGGGTGTCATCAACTTTTCAACTACACACATCAACATTTGTGACTTGTGCTTAGTAAACGAAATTTCTGAAGAAGAAAAGACAAAGTATTTGGAAAAATTGAAAGTGATGCAAGCTGCTCCTGCCAATCCACAAATCCCTCGTTCGTAAGTTAGCCCCTTCCACCATTTATTTGGTTGCTTTGTAGTTTTCGGCAATCAGCAGGGCAATGATTTTCTCTCTGAAATCTCCTTGTATGATGATTTCCCCATCTTTTACACTGCCGCCTACCCCACATTTGGTTTTAAGGAGCTTGCCTAATTGGTTCAGGTCTTCTTCTGTGCCTACAAAGCCTTTTATCAGGGTTACTTGCTTGCCTTTGCGGGATTTGGTGTCTAATACTACTTTGAGTTTTTGCAGTTCGGGTGCAAGTGTTTCCACATTTTCCTGATTGTCGTCATAGGTATATTCAAATTGCTCGTCGGTAGAATAGACAATCCCACTTCTTTCTTTTCGGTTTTTAGCCATAAATTTTTGTATTTTTGCTTGTATAGTATCCAACACAAAATTATTCAAAATGATGCGGTTTTTATTGCTTTTGGCAGTCTTTGTTGGAGGTAGTTTGGTAGTCCAAGCCCAGGTGAAAGGTACTTTGAGATTGGCCAAGCTCAAATACAACGGCGGTGGCGACTGGTATGCCAATAAGACATCTTTGCCTAATCTTATTAGTTTCTGCAACCAACAGCTCAAAATGAACCTGCAAACCGAAGAAGATGTGGTAGAAGTGGGTAGCCCCGAAATATTTTCGTATGCTTTTGTGCATATGACCGGCCACGGCAATGTGGTATTTAGTGATGCCGAAGCTGCCAACCTCCGCAAATACCTGATGGCAGGTGGTTTTTTACACATTGACGACAACTATGGCTTAGACCCTTTTGTCCGCAAAGAAATGAAAAAAGTTTTTCCCGAATTAGATTTTGTTGAAATCCCATTTTCTCACCCTGTTTACCACCAGAAGTTCGACTTTCCCAATGGTCTCCCCAAAGTACACGAACACGATGGCAAACCAGCCCAGGGTTTTGGGCTTATTTATGAAGGTAAGTTGGTATGTTTCTATTCGTATGAATGCGACTTAGGCAACGGCTGGGAAGACCGCACCGTGCACGGAGACCCCGAAGAAGTTCGCCAACAGGCGCTGAAAATGGGTGCTAACTTGGTAACTTTTGCTTTTACTGCCTATTGAGTTGAGCGTTATTATTCAACCACTATCCTGATTTCACTATGAGGCATTTTATGCTTGTCATTAGAATTGGTTTCTTACTAAATCTTGCTTGTCTTGTTCAGGCCAAGGCTCAAACTGATATATATGGGCTATTTATGGGGAATTCTATCGAGGATGCCTCGAAGCTGATGCGGGCATATTACGAACCACAGTTGAATTTGATACAAGCCGGACTACAAGTAGGGTGGTTCAATACGGCTGAAACGTATCGACCCCTGCGGTTTGATGTGCGTGTAAGTCTTGGCAATGTGTATGAGCGTAGTACAGACAGAACATTCGATGTAAATAGCTTAGGGCTACAAAGTGTACGTGTAGCACCCGGCCAAATACCCGGTGCGGTAACTGCTTTGGGCGGTACAGCCCAAGGACTAACTATGCAACTGGTAGCACCTATGCTCGATCCTGCCTTATTTCCACCCAATACACCTGCTTCGGCGCTGCCTTCGGTGCAGCAGTTTGCCAACAACTCCGCAGCTAATTTTACCTATCAATTGCCCAATAATTCTGAAGCATTCCTCTCTTCATTTTCAAATTTCCCTGATTTGGCCAACTTTCAACTCACTATGGGTGTCGTGAAAAATACGGATGTAGTATTGCGGTTAAGTGGCAGCACGCAAGTAGCCAACAATGTTTTTGGAATAGGTTTGAAACACGACCTGACGCAGTGGATAAACAACTGGAAAGATAAAAATCTCCACTTTTCTTTTACTTTGGCCTATACCTTCGGAGTAGGTGGCCGAAACGTGGAAGCGTTGCCTCGTATTTTTGTATCTGCCAATGGCGAACCCATCACGCGCTATGTGAGCAACGCATCGAGTACAATTTCAATGCTTGGCAAGTAGGGCTTATGCTTTCCAAAAGAATAAGGTTTCTTACTTTATTCAGTGGCCTTCGTTTTGAGTTCAATTCAGCCACTATGCAAACAAAAGGAACTTTCCCGTTTACCACAATCAATACTTATGGGCCTGCGCTTACACAATTCGGACAGTTGGAAATCGTCAATCGCATCGATCCAATTACTATTCGATCGCAATTCGACCAATTGGCACTTAATTTAGGGGTGCGACTTAAAGTTCAAAATGTATTTGAATGGTTCATTGATGCTTCCATAGCCCGCATGTCCACTCTAAATTCAGGGGTAAGTTTCGGTTTTGGCAATCCGGTTGAGCCTCGGAAAGCTAAAGTTGACAAGCCATAAATATTATCGAGTTGAATTATTCCCTCACAACTTGATAAGCGCTTAACTACGCAGGGTAGTTACGTACTAAAATCTTTTCATTAAAAAAAACAGCTTTTTATGAATTTTTAACAAGCTATGCACGTATGAATCATTATAATAAATCAAATCCAATTATTGTATTTACCAACAAAGTATGAAAAACAAGTACTTATTATCCTTCTTTT
>DMHB01000096.1 GCA_003449595.1 Microscillaceae bacterium
CAAGTAGAAACCATCCAAACTTTTGAGGTGGGCTACAAGGGTACGCTTATCGACAAGAAATTGTTTGTGGATGCCAATGCGTACTACAATATTTCTGATAATTTCCTCAGCCCGGCTATCAACATTGCCCGTCCGGGTGTAACGGTAACCCAGCGAGGCAACCAAAATATGAGTGATGTAATTCCCGGCACGCCTGCCACAGGTGCTACGACCGTGTTGACCTATGTGAACTTCGGAAATGTAAACACTTGGGGGGTTGATGTAGGGATTACTTATGCGCCTATCAGCAAACTAAACATTGTAGCTAATTACTCTTATTTTGGCTATTCACTTAACAAGGGTGATCTGAAAAACGACGGCGACCGCAATGGGATTGTCAACGACATCGACTTGCCTATCAATACCCCATCGCACAAAGCCAGCATAGCCTTCAATGGCAATTTTGGCAAGTTTTTCGGGTCCTTGTTTGTACGTTGGGTCGATGCTTACGACTTTTTCTCAGGCATCAACATTGCGGCGCGTTCCAACTCCAACTTGTTGGTAGGCGGCCAACCCCTTACGACCAATGCCCGCGCAGGCCGCACTTGGAACTATGGCCCCTTGGCAGGTTTTGTAAACGTGGACTTGAGCTTAGGCTACCGCTTTGGCAAATGGGTAACCCTATCAGGCCAAGTAGTCAATTTGTTCGATGCCAAAGTGCGCGAATTTGTGGCTTCTCCGTTTATCGGACGCTTGTTCTCTTTAGAACTGAAAGTGAATCTGCCTGCTATCAACCCCATCGGCGGCGGCGGAACCAAGAAAAAATAAAATAGTCTGATGAAAATACCAAAGACTGTCTTTTCAAGAAAGGCAGTCTTTTATTTTTCTTATTTTCTACACAAATGTTTATATTTCGATATGGAATCTATTCCTAAACTGCTGGTGCAAGACTTTTTTGTACAAACCAATCAAATCCAAATGCACTATATCCGATTTGAAAGCGCCCTCCCAGAAGCCGAAACCCTGCTATTGATGCACGGGCTTACGGCCAATGCGCACGCTTTTGATGGGGTAGTGTTGGCGGGGCTGAGCCAAAAGTTCCACGTCATCAGCGTTGACCTGAGAGGCCGCGGGTTGAGCGACAAGCCCGATGCCGATTACTCGATGGCCGCCCACGCAAGCGACATCATCGGCCTGATAGACGCTTTGGGGCTGACAAAAATATATTTAGGTGGCCATTCGTTTGGTTCTTTCCTGAGTATGTACTTGGCGGCGCACTATCCCGAAAGGATTAAGAAACTGATTTTGATGGATGCCGCAGCACAAATGCACCCCGATACACGCAACTTGCTCAAACCGTCGTTAAGTCGATTAGAAAAGGTTTTCCCTTCGTTCGATGCTTATTTGGCCACGATGAAAGAAGCGCCTTATTTGTTTGAAGCTTGGGATGAAGCGATGATAAGCTACTACCGCGCCGATGTGGGCGATAACGCAGATGGCACTGTGCAACCTTACGCCAAGCCTCAGCACATAGAGGCCGCCATCGAAGACCCTTTGACCTTGGACTGGGAAAATATTATCCGAAAAATACCACATCCGGCGTTATTCATTCACGCCAAAGGTGCTTATGGCCTGCCGGGTGCGCCGCCTTTGCTACCCGAAGAGGGGGCTTTGGCAACAGTGGGTATGCTGGCCAACTGCCGTTATGTGGTAGTAGCAGGCAACCACCAAACGATGTTGTATGGGCAGGGTGCTAAACAAATTGCAACACAAATAGAACAGTTTTTATCTACTTCATAAACGCAAGACAATTGTATGGAAGTCATTTTTCAACACCCCAACGTAACTGTTTCCTTCAATGAAGAAAAGGGCTATTTGCGGCTTGACTGGCGGGAAAACCCTCCGATAGATGTGTACAAAGAAGCCCTTATGAGTTGTTTGCCCATCATTGAAGAACACCAACTACACGATTTTCTGATCGACCAATCGGCGCTCAATTTTGTAGGGTCAGAAGCCCAAGCTTGGCTTTCGGTAGTTTGGTTTGGAAAATTGGACAAGATTTTGAAAAAAGACATTCATTTTGCCATCATCGCCTCCAAAAAACTATTTGTTACTTTGGCCAGTAAGGTGGTAGCCAAACGCATCGACAACAGCCATAAAAATTATACGATTCAGTATTTTGACGATGAAACGCTTGCGCTCCAATGGCTCAACTCGGCGCTTAAAGCCAACATCTAAACACCTTCCCTCTTACCCCTGCCCCATCCAGATAGCGTCTTTGTGCAGGGGTTTTTAATTCTCCAAAAAAATAGGGCATTTGTAACAACCTATCAATTCATTTTGTTACTTTCACACTATTGTTGACAGTATGATCGGCAATAAGTTTGAGTTATAACGATAAACTAAACGAACAAAATGGATTTAGAAAAAATTAAGAATGTTTTTCCTTTGGAAAAAGACATCCCCAAAGAATTTGCCATTCAAGAATTTATCGAACAGCGCGAATATTTGATAGATGGCGAAATTCGATATTGGGCTGGTGCTGTGCAAGAAATTCAGTCGCCAGTTTGTATTGTTGATAAATCAGGCAAAGTATCGCGCAAAGCCATTGGCTCTACCCCCCTGCTTACAAGCAAAGAATCGACCGAAGCCTTAGAGGCTGCTGTGAAAGCCTATAACTTAGGACACGGCTACTGGCCAACGCTTACGGTCAACGAGCGCATCAGCCATATGGAGCGCTTCGTTAGCAAAATGAAAGAAAAACGCCACGAAATAGTCAAACTATTGATGTGGGAAATAGGCAAGAGCCTCAAAGACGCTGAAAAAGAATTTGATAGAACTGTAGTCTATATCATTGATACGATCAACGCCTTGAAAGACTCGGACAGAGATGCCTCGCGCTTTGAGATGCAAGAAGGCGTATTGGCGCAAATTAGGCGCGTACCTTTGGGCGTTGCCGTGTGTATGGGGCCGTTCAACTACCCACTAAACGAAACTTTTTCGACGATGATGCCTGCCTTGTTGATGGGCAACACGGTAGTATTTAAGCCTGCCAAATATGGCGTATTGCTGATTCAACCTTTGTTAGAAGCCTTCAAGGAATGTTTCCCGAAAGGGGTTATCAATGTGATTTTTGGCTCGGGGCGCGCCATCATCGGCCCTTTGATGGAAACCGGCAAAGTAGATTTATTTGCTTTCATCGGTACCAATACCGGTGCCAATGACTTGAAAAAACTGCACCCCAAGCCGCACCGCCTCAAGGCTGTGTTGGGGCTGGATGCCAAAAACCCCGGGATTGTGCTGGCTGATGCTGACCTGCAAGTGGCTGTCAAAGAAAGTATTTTGGGCAGTTTGTCGTACAACGGGCAACGCTGCACGGCTTTGAAGATATTGTTTGTACACAAAAATATTGTCGATAAGTTTATCGAAGCCTTTACAGAAGAATTGGGTAAACTCAAAATTGGGATGCCTTGGGATGAAGGCGTAAGCCTGACCCCACTGCCCGAGCCTGGCAAGACAGATTACCTCAAGGGCTTGGTGGACGATGCCCTGCAACACGGCGCGAAGGTGATGAATCCGAACGGTGGGGTGGTAAACGAAACCTTCTTCTACCCTGCGGTGATGTATCCGGTCAACGAACACATGCGCTTGTACAAAGAAGAACAATTTGGCCCGGTGATACCCATTGTGCCGTTTTCGGATGTCGAAACCCCGATTAGATACATTGTCAATTCGAGCTTTGGGCAGCAAGCCAGTATTTTCGGAAAAGACTCGAAACAGATTGCTTATTTGATTGATGCCTTGGTGAACCAAGTAAGCCGCATCAACATCAATGCGCAGTGCCAACGCGGCCCCGATACGATGCCTTTCAACGGACGCAAGGACTCAGCCGAAGGCACTTTGTCGGTAAAAGATGCCCTGAGGGCTTTTTCTATCCGCGCCTTGGTAGCCACCAAAGACTCGGAAGACAACAAAGAAATCATCCGGCAGATAATCCGCGAGCGGCAGTCGTCGTTCCTGACTACCGACTATATTTTGTAAGTAATTTTTTAAGGATGAGCTGTTTGATTGTCTTCAAACAGCCTTTTTTTATCGGAATAGCCACGCAATAGACCAAAGTCCCAAATCGACCGCCAACCCAAAGGCTACCCCAAATCCAAAACCATAATTGATAAGGTGGGTGAAATACAAGCCTGCAAAACCATAGAACAGGTCTTCTAATTCTTTGGGGTTCATTTTGGCTACTTCTTCTTGTACAATTTTCTTCAGATCGATGGCTTGAATCAAGTCGGCCAAGTTTTTTTCTAAAGTAGCCATCGAGGCATCGACGGTGAGATAAACCAAGAAGGTTTTCACTGGATTGGCCAAATTATCGGCCATTGGGCTAAGGTTGTCGGCCACCAAAGCCTCGGTTTGTTTTTGCAAGGTGGCTTGCAAAGGGCTATCCTGCCAAAGTGTAGCCCAGAGGCTTGCTGCGTCGTTTTGTAATTGCTCGATAGAGATGAGCTGCGCCAAGGGTTTTTGTCTGAGGTTTACAAAAGCCTCGTGTAGCATGGCCGGTAGTTTGTCTTTCAGGTCGGGGGCTTGCAATAAGAACGTACTGAGTTGCGCTGCCAATTGCGGTGGGGCTGTTGGGGCAACGTCTTTCAGCAGGGCTTGCAAAGGCGTTGGAAAAAAGGTTTTGTCGGCCACCCGAAACATCAAATCGACGGTAGGCAATACCAGCACTTGGTGAAGCTTGGGGTCGGTCAGGTGTTTTTGCAATTGGTTGCGGATGTACAATATTTCGGGTTGTAAAGCCCTGCGCAGCAAGTTTTGGATTTCGTCGGGACTTTGCCGCACAAAAGTCTCTAAGGGCAAGCCCAAAATGCGCTCTTCCATAATCAGCACCACCAACTTGCCTACAAAATCTTGAAGTTCGGGGTTCAGCAAAATCTGCTCGAAAGTATATTGCAGGCTTTCGCTTTCTATTTCGAGGCCAAATTGGTCAACCGGTGTGTCGCCGATATCGGTCAACTTTTGGTGTACCAAGGTTTTCAATTCGCGGAACTGGCGGGCAAAAAATTCCGGCAAACGGTTATCTACTAATTCAAAAACTGTTTTACGGATGGTTCCCTCAAAAGCAAAAGCTCCAATGTTTTTGTCCAAGGCCGCGTCATACACATCGCTGGCAATGGTTTCTTTGTTTTTTTGCAACCACTCCAACCCTTTCTTCAAGAGATTTTGCAAAATCGCGCCGGTTTGCTCTTCAAGGGTTTCCATGATTTTGCCGCCAAAAAGTTCGCGTACACGGCGGTTGGGGTGTATTTCTTTGCGGATTTTTTGGTCTAAAAAAGCAAAAATCTTGTCTTGAAACTCGCGGTCTTTTAGGCTTTTTTGTAAATAGCGCACAATGCCTTGCGAGAGTTGGTCGAGTTGCGAGGCACTCAGCAATTCGCGGAGGCTCTGGCGGCTAAATTCGCCTACTTTGCCAAACAAATCGGTTTGCAGTTGTTGCCATTGCTGTTCGTCCACTATTTTGTCTTGAATGCCTTGGAGTTGTTTCTGCAAGGTTTTTTGCAGGTTGTTTTGTAGCCCTTCGCGCAGCAGCGGCGGCAAAAGAGTTTGCAGGGTAGGGTTGCGCGCTATTTGCCGATCAATTTCTTTGGCCATCACCGTCTGCATAGAGGCAGCAAAACCGGGCGTATGTACTTGCTTGGCGGCGGCATCTTCAAACCTGGTAGTGTTGAGGTTATCCAAAGGTTTGGTGGCTTGGCGGTCGATGAGTTTGTGCAGGGCATTTTGCCAAACTTGCTTGCTTTTCTGTGCATATTGCCACAATCCGTTGCTGAGGCGCTGCGCCAGTCGGTCTTTGTTTTGCACCAATTGTTTGGTCAAGAAAGCGAAATTGTCTTGGCTTAGGTATTCGCGAAACAACTTCTTACCACGTATGATGCGCTTTTTCCCGGCGATGGTTTGTTGGTCGTTGATGACTTGCTGAAGGTTCTCGGGATTGAGTAGTTTTTCGCCCAAAAAGTCGGACATGCTGTCGGCAAAACGCATTTTATTCTTAGCCAAAACCCCCGGTGTAAAGGGGATGCGCCAGCCAATTCCGGGGAATCGGTAGGCTTGGTAAGGTCGGAAAATCATACGAATGGCCAACCAATTGGTGCCCCAGCCGGTGATGCCATACGCCACGCCTGCCAAAGCCGTATTGAACCACATATTGTCAACCACCGGCATCAGCAACAGCATAGCGCCGGTAATAGCCCCCAAGAAAGCGCCAAAAATGCTGATAGGCTGTAGTTCCTTGCCCATTACGTTTTCGACCATATCGCGGATGCGTTCGTTGGAAAAACGGTTGAGGTTTTCGCTTACCAAAGTCGAAACCTGCCCCTCGGCCCATTGTTCTAAATTGTTGGTGAGGGTTTGTTTCAAATAAAGGCTGAGGTCTTCTTCTAAGCGCGGAATTTGCCGAATCTGCGCCAAATAGGTGTGCAAAGGCGCTTGTTTCAGTTGCGCGAACTGGTCGTCTAAGTAGTCGAACAGGGCTTTTTCTATCCATTGCGCCAAGGCTTGCAAATCTTGGGCAGCCAACAGTTCCGCCAAGGGTTTGTCTGTAATGAGCGTCTGAAATTTTTGAAGTACAAAGGCTTGCACTTCTGCTTGCCTGTTTTCGATGGCTTGGCTCAAAAACTTACAAATTTCCTCGGCCACTTTCGGAATTTTAGCAGCGTTGAGCCATTGATGAATGGGGAGGCTGCCCAATTCGCTGATTTTCTGCGCCACCATTTGCTGGGTAAACTCGCTGAGGCGCGGATGGTAAAGCAGGTGGTCTTCTATGCTTTGGCGCAACAGGGCTTTGAGTTGCAAGGGCAAGGAATGCTCGTCTAACCATTGCGAAAGCGGCTGATCAAAAAAATCGCCTAAGTTCTTGATTTGCAGGTTTTCCAAAGCGCGGATGACCTGCTCTTGCAACAAAGGCTGCAAATTATCGATCACTTGGGTTTCGTTGAGGCTGCTGACAATGCTGCCGATGGAGTTGTTTTGCAAGAAATCGATCAAAGCTTGGGTGGCTTGGGTGGCCAACTCGCGTTCGTCGTAGTTTTCCAACATTTCGATCACCTTGCCGACGATGTTGGCTTTTTCGCTGACACTTCCTACGAACAACTCTACCAAAATTTCTTGGATAAAATTGCTTTTTTCGCGGAAGGTTTCATCCACCAGCGTTTCGATTTCCTCTTTTTTGGTTTGCACCCAGCCAATCAGCGACTGCAACACTTGTGGGAGTTCGCGTTGTAAAAATGCCTTGAATTGCTGTTGCAACTTGGGGCTTAACAGGGAAAAAAGCGTGGCTTTTTCTTTGCGCAGAATCTTAAACAGAAAGCGTAAAAAGGTTTGCAACACTTCTTTGCCTGTATCGCCATAAAAAATTTGCCTGATCTGAAAGGCCAGTTCGATGGGAATGTACTTTATATTTTCGTCGCCAATGATTTCAGCGATGTGCTTGTCTTTCAGCATTTTAATTAGTCCTACCAATACCTCGTCTAATTGAAAGTAGGCCATCGCTTGTTCGAGCAGCTGGTCGATGTCGTGGCTGAAATTGAAGCGCAGGTATTGGTGCAAATCGGCAAAAACGACTTGCGCGTTGTGAGCTATTTGATCAATAGCTGCTTGGTCGATGAAGTGCTGCAAAGGCAAGCGCGACACATCGGCCAAGAGCAATTGCAACAACCGTTGCGGATGGTCGGCTTGACGGATAAAATCGGCCAACCACGTAGTCAGGTGTCGGGTAAAGAACTTGAGTTGCGCTTCGGAAGCCAAATCGCTGGGGCGGATGGCCGTAAGCAGCGGTGTAAGCAAAGCCTCCCAATGGGCAGCCAAGCTTTGGCGGAGGGTGC
This sequence comes from Microscillaceae bacterium, assembly GCA_003449595.1. Taxonomy (GTDB): domain Bacteria; phylum Bacteroidota; class Bacteroidia; order Cytophagales; family Microscillaceae; genus UBA8158. The sequence goes on from DMHB01000096.1 coordinate 7,860, forward strand.
TGCGCAAAGCCTCGTAAGTAGGGTCGATGGCAGGAATTTGGCCTATGGTAAAATCGGTGGCAACAGCTTGCGGCAAGTGGTTTTGAAAAAAATCGGACACTACTTGCTGCAAAGTACGCTCGAAAGGTTCGCGTTGAATTTCTTGGTTGAGGGCGTGGTGGTGAATTACGTCTTGCTCAACCAATCGGCTGATGTCGCGCACGAAAGCGTCCTTGGTTTCGATGACTACGCCGCCCAGCCCAAAATATTTGCGGAAAAGCATTTTGACGGCCAAGTCGTTGGTGATATAGCCTACCGAAGCCCCGGCCAAGGTTTTGATGATGAGGTCTTGAAGCATTGCTGCGATGAAGTTTAAGCCCATAAAGGAAAAGCTTGCCCTTCCCGAAAGGCAAGCAATTTTACGAAAATATTTGCAGGTTTGGCAAAAGTCTTGGGCTTATAGCTCGCCGATGTACCGATCTAACTCGGCTTTTTTGATGAGCAAGTCATATTTTTTGAGTAACAACACAAATTTGGAATTGGTAAGCTTGGTATTGGTTTCTATCACTTCCAAAAAGCGCGCTTGGCCTTGCTCATATTTTTTGCGTGTGAGGTAAAAATTACGCTCCGCACTTTTGGCCGCCGATTGAGCCGCTTCGAGCGATTGCTCTAAGGCGTGCATTTCTTCATAGCCTTTTTTGACTTGGAGGTTGATCTGGCTTTCCAATTCTTGGTATTGGGTCTGTAAAATATCAATGTCAATTTTGGTTTGTTCGATTTTGTGTTTGTTTTGCTTGCCTTTGAACAAATCCCAGCTCAGCGCCAACTGCGCCAGCACATAGGCTTGTTCGTTATTGAACTTATACTGAAAACCCTGATACCCCACATTGCCAATGAAATTGATTTTGGGCAGTTTGCTGTTTTCGTTGAGTTCTAACTGATATTCGAGAGCATTCAACCCGCTTTGCAACTGGCGCAGTTCGTCGCGGTTGTTCATTGCTTGGGCTTGCAGGGTATTGAGGCTGTCTAACAACATGACTTGGTTGATGACCGTGCTGTCGATCAGGATGGCCGATTCTAAGTCGCGGTTCAACAAGAAATTGAAATACGCTTTCGCGACAGCGTTGTTTTTCTCGGCAATGGCGCGCTCACTTTGCAGGTTGCTGATTTCGTATTCGTTGCCAAAAATGACCTCGTTGGTAATTTTATCGTTGCTGAGGAGCTTCTGGTTAAACTTGAGCAGCTCCTGCAAAAGTTTTCCGCTTTCATCATAGACTTGCAGCAGTTGCAGGGTTTGCAGGTATTGCAAATAGGCTGTTTTTACTTCCTTGGTCAATTCCTTTTTATAAGCATCTCGTTTGGCTTCTTGTACGCTGATTTGCTCTTTTTTAGCCTTGTAGCCGGCATAAATATCGCTGTTGAACACCGGCTGAATGACCCTGAAATAGGTTTCGTGGAAATTGTTAGGCAAAAACTGCTCGTTCACATTGCGGATGGTTGGAAAAGCGCTGCTGTTGGTCAATTGGTTGAGCGTACTATAGACCGGATTAAGCAAATCGCCCACAGGAAACTGAATGCGCCGCCCACCTGCTGCCAAGGTGTAGGTAGCATTAAACGAAACATTAGGGTAATAAAGTCCCCTTGCTTCGGCCAAGGCTGCCATATTTTTTTGGATGTTGAAGTTTTCCCGCCTCAAGGCTAAGTTGTTTTCGTAAGCTTCGCTGAGGTAGGTTTCCAAGATACTTTGCGCCGCCAAAGGGTTGAAAATCCCCATCAAACCCGCCAAGGCAGCAATGACCCAAAGATTTTTCATAAAGTACAATTTAAAGAGTCGTAGAAGTTGAAAGATGAACACCATTTTTAAGAATTTTGAAGAAACTTGTTTGTAAGTCAGTAGCGCTGATTTGATATTGAAGGTCTAATAAATCGCCCCGTAGGTGCATCATTTGTAAAATTCCGTTTGAAATCGCCCAAAGCAAATGCGCCAAAACTTCGGGAACTATATCACGCCGAATACTGCCGTCAGCACGTCCCAAATGAATGGCTTTCAGTACCCATTCGATGGCTTGGTGCACGTTTTCCAGGGTTTTGTCGGGCGCGGTTTGGGCTGTATTGGCCTCAAAAAAAGCGATGAATTGGTAGTAATGTGGGTACTCTACACAAAACTGGTGATAGCTTTGCCCGATGGCCTGTAGCTTGTCATAGCCGCTCATAGGCGCTTCGTAGGCGTGTGCAAAACGCTCGCTGAGTTTGTCGGAAGCCCTTTTTTGGATGGCCAACAAGATTTCTTCTTTGTTTTTGTAATACTCGTACAAGGTAGCCTTGCCCAATTCGGCTGCCTGCGCGATGTCGTCCATCGTGGTCGTAACAATGCCTTTGCTGGCAATGATGCGCTCTGCGGCATCTACAATGGCGCTGCTGCGTTGCTGTTTGGCCCTTGCTTTTCGTTCGGCTATGCCCATCGGTTTTGAACTTAGTATTAATTCCGACTGTTGGTCGGTGATTTAACAACGTAAAGTTATTCTCTAAAGTTTAAATTTTATGCACCCCTCGAAAAAAAAATTAAATTAGTTTTGCAGCTATGATTTTAATTGCTGACAGCGGGGCGACCAAAGCCGATTGGCGCTTGGTGAAAGCCGACGGAAGTATTCAACAGGCACAAACGGCAGGCATAAGCCCTTTTTACCAAACCAACACCCAAATCGCGGAAGCGCTGCGCAACCAATTACTGCCCCACTTGCCCCAAGAGACGGTGCAGCAGGTGTTTTTTTACGGCACCGGCTGCTCTACCGAAGCCAATGTAGCCATTGTAACACAAGGGTTTCAGGCTGTTTTTCCAGAAGCCCACGTGTTAGTAGAGCACGACACTTTGGCGGCGGCGCGCGCCCTTTGCGGACACCAGCCCGGCATTGCGTGCATCTTGGGCACCGGCTCCAACGCTTGTCTCTACGACGGCACCCACATCGCGCAAAGCACGATGAACTTGGGCTTTTTTTTGGGCGACGAAGGCAGCGGCGCAGTGATGGGCAGGCAATTGGTGGTGGCTTTCCTTCACCAAGAAATGCCGCAACATTTGTCGGACAAATTTGCCCGCCGTTTCCCGGAAGTAAACCGCGAAACCGTTTTGGAAAACACCCACCGCAACCCTTTTCCAAGCCGTTATTTTGCCCAGTTTTCTAAGTTTGTATTCGACCACTTGGCCGACCCCTTTTGCTACCAATTGGCCTATGACGGTTTTCAAATTTTCTTGAAACGCTATATAAACACCCTGCCCGATGCCCAAACCTACAAAGTGCATTTTGTAGGTTCGGTAGCTTTTTATTATAGCAATGTGCTGTTGCAAGCCTGCCAAGACTTAGGGCTGCGCGCCGGCAATGTGATGGAAAGCCCCATCGCCGGACTAACTTTGTACCATATAGGATAGCCCCGCAAAATATTGTATCTTTGCGCCCGAAAAAGGAATGTAAGACAAAATCGAACTCTCTTTATGGCAACTACGGCAGATCTTTCAAAAGGCGCTTTTATCCGCTTCAATGGCGAATTGGTTCAAATTTTAGAATACGAACACCGCACCCCGGGCAACTTGCGTGCTTTTTACCAAGTGAAAATGCGCAATGTGCGCAATGGCAAACTTCTCGAAAACCGATTCCGCTCCGGTGAATCCATCGATTTGGTGCGAGTCGAAATTCGTGAGTACCAATACCTTTACCGCGAAGGCAATAGCTTAGTGCTGATGGACAACGACAACTACGAGCAAATTTACATCGATGCGGCGCTGTTGGGCGATGCCATCCGATTCTTAAAAGAAGGCTTTAACCTGTTGATTTCGCTCGAAAACGGTACGCAACCCATCTACGCGGAAATGCCGCATACGGTGGTGCTCGAAATTACCTACACCGAGCCCGGGCTGAAAGGCGATACGGCCACCAATACGCTCAAACCTGCCACTTTAGAAACCGGCGCCGAAGTGCGTGTCCCTTTGTTTTGCTCTGAAGGCGAGCGCATCAAAATAGACACCCGCACCGGCGACTATATGGAACGGGTAAAATAACCTTGTTTTTTCAATTTTATGCTCAATAGTTTTCGTGCCCAGCCCTATTTTTTTGCGCTCTTTGGGGCGTATGTGTTGCTGGGCGCGGGGCTGTTGAGACAGTTTCCCAAAGGCACTTTAGAACTGTGGTGGAACCAACGCCACCAGCCTTGGCTCGATGCCACGATGCCTTATTTGACCCACTTAGGCGATGGTATTTTCTTCAGCCTCGTCATCTTGCTCCTGCTTTTTGTAAGCTACTACAAAGCCTTGGTAGCGGCGCTTAGCTTTGGCCTTACTGGTCTAATTGTACAAGCCCTCAAGCGCACCGTTTTTGCGGATGTGCCCCGTCCCAAAGCTTTTTTTGGCGAGCAAGCCGACCTGCATTTTGCCCTGAGCAAAGACTTGGTGCATTGTTGCCATAGCTTCCCCTCGGGCCATAGCACTTCGGCCTTTGCCGTTTTTTTCCTACTTGCCTATTTTAGCCGCCAACAGCCTGCTTGGGGCTTGCTTTGGTTTGCACTGGCGCTGGTGGCATCGCTTTCGCGGATATACTTGCTGCAACACTTTTTTGTGGACACCTATTTTGGGGCGCTTTTGGGCGTTGGCCTTACTTGGCTGGTGGTTTACTATGCCGAGCAAAGCCCCCGCTTGGGCAAAAATCCTGTATTGCAACGCAGGCTGCGCTTGGGTAAATAATTTCGTTTCTTTTTGTAAATTGTGTGTGCAAACAGCTTCACACAATGGAACTACTACCCCTCAAACTCATCTTCAAACCCAACTTGCGCTTTACTGACGACGAGTTTTTCCAGTTTTGTCAAGACAACCCCGACAGTGCCTTTGAGCGCGATGCACAAGGAAATATCATTCTTATGGCTTCCACAGGATCAAATACAAGTCATCACAAAAGTAAAATTACCTTGGAGGTAGGTATTTGGAATAAACAGAAGCAACTTGGACTTACCTTCGACTCAAGCGGAGGGTTTACCTTGCCCAATGGGGCGGTTCGTTCACCCGATGTAGCTTTTGTTTTTTCTGAAAGATGGCAAGCCCTTACACCGGCTCAACGTGAGAAATTTGCGCATATTTGCCCCGATTTTGTCATTGAACTACGTTCGCCTTCCGATACTTTGCCCAACCTGCAAGCCAAAATGATAGAATGGATAGCCAACG
>DMHB01000238.1 GCA_003449595.1 Microscillaceae bacterium
AATCCCGTAACTCGCGTTAAGAATTATACTGCTCCCATTTTTTTTACCTGCCCTGCTGAGAGGTGATATACTTCGCCGCTTTCAGGGCAGGTAGCTTTTCCATCGGCATCAAACTTGAGTTTGTGCCCCAGCTCGCTCATCCATCCGGTTTGCCGCGCCGGATTACCCACCACCAAGGCAAAAGCAGGCACGTTTTTGGTAACTACTGCGCCTGCCCCAATGAAGGCAAAAGCGCCAATTTCGACCCCGCAAACGATGGTGGCATTGGCCCCAATCGATGCGCCTCGTCTTACCCAAGTGGTTTTGTATTGGTCTTTGCGTACTACGGCGCTGCGTGGATTGATTACGTTGGTAAACACCATCGAAGGACCTAAAAATACGTCGTCTTCGCAGATAACCCCGGTATAAATCGATACGTTGTTTTGCACTTTTACATTGTTGCCCAAGGTTACCTCGGGCGAAACCACCACATTTTGGCCGATGTTGCAGTTTTGGCCAATCATGCAGCGGGGCATAATGTGCGAGAAATGCCATATTTTGGTGCCGTTGCCAATGGTACAACCTTCGTCGATGACGGCAGAGGGGTGGGCAAAGAAATTTTGTTCCATCGTAGGGTTGGTTTATCCTTTGGGTGTTTGTTTGAGTTTGTAAATATTCTCGATGATTTCAACCACTTTCATTCCTTCCAAGGCATTGGTCGTGGCGATGGTGTTGCCTTGTAGGGTTTCTACTACATTTTGAATAATAAAGTGGTGGTTGGCGGCGCTGCCTTTGTAGCTGCCATAGTCGTTGGGCGGGCTTGCCGGAGGCAATTCAGGCATCGTGTAGCCTTTCACGTGGCAGTGTTCGACCACCTCCATATATTGGCCGCCAACTTTGACGGTACCGTTTTCGGCTATGATGGTCATACTGCTTTCAAAGTTGGCATCCCACAAAGCGGTAGAGTAGTTGATACACCCCACACCGCCTTTTTTGAATACAAATTGCACCAAGCCGCTGTCTTCAAAAGCGCTCAGCTGCTGGTGGTTGAAATCGTTGAAGCGCGCCGTGATTTGCTCAATATCGCCAAAGAGCCAAAACATCATATCTATAAAATGGCTAAACTGGGTAAACAATGTGCCACCGTCTTCGTGCAGGTTGCCTTTCCAACCATTGGCTTTGTAGTAGCGTTGGTCGCGATTCCAATAGCAGTTGATTTGCACCATATACAATTGCCCCAGCTGACCACTGCTGACCAAGTTTTTAAGCCAAACGGCAGGCGGGCTGTAGCGATTTTGCATTACACAAAAGACTAACTTTTGCTGTTGCAAGGCGGTGAACAATACTTCTTCGGCATCGGCTTTGCGCAAAGCCATGGGTTTTTCGCATACCACGTGATACCCTTGCTGTAGCGCTTGAATGGCTTGGGCAGCGTGGTAGCCATTGGGGGTGCAAATGTTGACCACATCCACAGGCAAGTTGGCCGCCAGTAGCGCCTCGGCGGATGGGAAAAAAGGCACACCAAACTGGGAAGTTAGATCGTTGCCCAGCGCAGGATTGATGTCGGCCACAGCCACCAACTCGGCCTGCGGGTTTTCTTGGATCATCGCCGCGTGCCGCCTGCCAATATGCCCCATACCTATAATTGCAAAACGAATTTTACTCATTCAAATCAGTTTTATAACTTTATAAAAAAGTGTAAGAATGATACAAATGTATTTAAGTTTCGTCATTTTTCTGATGGTTTTAAGTGCGTGGTAATGAGGATCGAATATGAATAATCTTTAATAACAATAAATTTCTTAGTTTATGGAGGAAGGCAAGATAATACAATTAAAAATCAAGTTAAGGAGTACAAGTCCTACTATTTGGAGGAGGATATTGGTACAAGGACACACCGCCCTTTTTGAGTTGCACGAAATCATTCAAATTGCAATGGGTTGGCAAAACTGTCATTTATTTCTGTTTCAAATCAAAGGTCAGATATATGACGAACACGGAGATTTTGATATTTGGATGGGAGATGAAGAAGATGTAAAGCAAGAGGGGTCGTTAGAAGCTTTTAGCCCATTAGATTTTTCGCTGGAAGAGCTAATTACCGAAACAAAACAAAAGTTTATATACATATATGATTTTGGTGATAACTGGTACCACGAAATTTTAGTTGAGAAATTTTTACCCATCGATCCCGATTTAAACTATCCTGTTTGTATAGGTGGAAAAATGCAATGCCCACCCGAGGATTGTGGTGGTTTGTATGGGTTTTATGAAATGTTATATATTTTAGAAGGCAAAGAGGGAAGAGAAAAGGCTGCACTATTGAAATGGCTGAATAAGCCTTATGATCCTAAGTATTTTGATATAGAAAAGGTCAACGAACACCTACAGGCGTTGGGGTAAAACCTTGTTTGATAGTTTGTATGGGGACTTATCTTATTTAAGCCAATTGTCCTTGGTGTGATTTCACTGCCTGAATAAAATCTTTAAGGTGTTCTAACTCGACGTGTTCCATCAATACGATTTTGTACCACTCGTTTTGGCTGTTGTGCTTTTGAGGCACTAAGTTATATTGTTCGGCTATGGCCGGTGGGATAAATTGTGCTTGGATGGTTACGATATTCATTTCCGGCTCACGGAAGTAAATAATGCCCAGCCGATCAAGTTGTTTGCACAGCCAAAGGGTACGCATTTTCAAGATACTGACTTTCTCGAACCACTTGTGTGGGCCATAGGTCGTAAGGATGGTCCACACCGCTACGGCATTGGCGCCTGACCGGCTTCCGCAAAGTGTCAAATCCCAACCCTCGACATATTCGGCTTCTTTGGTCATTACGTGGTGGATAAGTCCTTTTCGGCAAATGAAAATACCTGTCCCGTAAGGGGCTTGCAGCATTTTATGGGCATCGATGGTAAGTGAACTAATGCGTGGGTTGGTAAAATTGATGCGGTTTTCGTGTTCCCCGAAAGGGTACACAAAACCACCGTAAGCGCCGTCGATGTGTAGCTTGTAGGGTAACTGGTAGTCTTCAAAGGGGCGTGTAAGCACATCAGGGTCATCGACCGAGCCAAACATCGTAGTGCCCATATTGGCAATGAGTATAAAATATTTTTTTCCTTTTTGGATGGCTTCAAGCACCAATTTTTCAAGTTGCTCAGGTATGATGGTTCGCCGTTGGTAATCGACCGGAATGGTCAGGCAGTCTAACATCAGCAGGTTGGCCGCTTTGGCGATAGAGTAGTGGGTGTCTTCGGAAGCAACAATCACAATTTCGTTTAACTGTGCTTGGTGTTTTTGCATATAATAATTGCGATAAACCCAAATGGCTTGGATATTGGCCTCGCTGCCTCCCGGCGAAATATAGCCATCGAAGTTATCTTCTTCGGCGGCAAATAAATCAACGGCAATCATATTCAGTACCTCGCGCTCTATTTCTTGGGTGCCTCGGAAGGCAAATTCGGAAGTGCCCAGCGTATGGCAGCCGATGTGGTTAGGATTGGCTATATAGGTTTGTAGCACTGGCATTTCCTTCAAAAAAAGTGACTCGTTGGCAAATACTTTTTCGTCGAGCTTGGAAGCCGGATAGCCGAGCGAGGCATCGACACTAAAATCGACGTTTTCTTTGAGGGCTTTGTGTACTCGCGCCAAGCGGTCTTCGGCACTCATTTTTTTCCAATATTTCATCTGGATATGCATGGGGGCGGGGTTAGGTAATCAAGATTTTGACAGCAAGTTAGGGCTGCGGCTGCCAACAATCAATGACTTATATCAGGCATATTCTTGATGCGGGTACAGGCGGGCTTAGGGTTTCTTTTTAAAAAAAGTTACTGTGTATTAGAAAACCAACTCCTGATTTTGTCAGCGGTAAGGGGTTTTAAAAGGAACTGGCTAACGATAGGATATTGCGTTGCCTTTTGCAAATCGTCGGGGTGGTTCGAGCTTGAAACGATGTAAATAGGGATATTTTTGGGCAAGGATAATTTGCTAAACTCATCCAAAAAGTCCCATCCATCCCAAATAGGCATATTGAGGTCGAGCAAAATGAGATCGGGCAGGGGTTCGCCTGCCTGTGCGGCAGCGCTCAACACCTCGTAGGCATCTTTGCCGTTCGGAAAACTAATGAGGTGCTTACATACAGCTTCTTTCTGCAAAACTTGTTTTGTAGTAAAAATATGAATGGGATCATCGTCCACAATACAAATGGTGTCAATTTTCTGCATGCTGCTGTAAGAATATGGTAAAAGTAGTACCTTGGTTTACTTCGCTTTTTACTTCAATCCACCCCCCCATTGCTTCTACTTGGTTTTTAGTGATAAAAAGCCCTATGCCTCGCGCATCGGGGTGCTCGTGAAAGGTTTTGTAAAGGCCAAATAGTTTTTTTTCGTGTTTACTCAAATCAATGCCCAAGCCGTTGTCTTCGATGTGCAAAGCAATGTATTTCGTATGGAAGGTGCAACTTAATTTAATAAAACTTTTACGGCCTTCCATTCGGTATTTAATAGCATTGGTTAGCATATTGAGCACTATGCTATCGAGATAGGCCGCCACGCCCTGCACCGTTTCGTGGCCTTGCAAGGCATTGATAATTTCGACTTGCGCACTGATGGCTGAGGCTGCAACGTGTGAAATGGCTTTTTCCACAATGGGGTATAATACAATTGGGCTAAGGGGTTGTGCGGTTTCGGTGTTCAGGATCGCGACATCTGAAAGGTGTTCGATGGTTTCGAGCAAATTGTTGGCCGATTGCCGAAGCATTACGGCAAAATCTAAATACTGAATTTCGGGTTTACTCTCAAACAATAAATCTAACAAAGCGGCGATGTTGCCTGAGTGCGAGCGCAGGTTATGCGATACGATGTGGGCAAAATTTTTAAGCCGCTCGTTTTGGGTTTGTGTTAGTTTGAGCAGGCGCAATAGTTCTTCTTCAGCTTTTTTGCGTTCGGTGATGTCGCTGTGCGAACCCGCCATTCGGATGGCTCTTCCTTGCTGGTCGCGTATGGCCACTGTCTTGATGGCGATCCATCGGGTAGAGCCATCTTTGTGTTTGAGTCGGGCTTCTTCGAGTGCAAAATCAGTTCGAATATCACCCCTCAAAAACGCATTGAGGGCATTCAGTACCCTTGTTTTATCATCCTCATAGAGCAGGTTTTCAAAAACGTCCATTTCGTTGGGCAGTTCGTGGTCGGCATAGCCTAACATTTGTTTCCAAACGGGCGAACGATAGACAGTGCCTTTTTGCAGATCCAGATCCCAGATACCTTCATAGGTGCCTGCTACAATTAAATCGAGGCGTTCTTTCTGTTCTTTAATGATTTCTTCGGCTTTTTTTCTTTGGTCAATGTCTTGAAAAGTGCCATATAGCCTTACGCATTTGCCACTTACAAAATCTGTTTTGCCCATAGCCCGCACCCAGCGCTCGTTGCCTTTTGCAGTAATGATTTGTAGCTCTACGTCGAACGGCTCGCCTTGTTCGAGGGCTTTGGTAACTGCTTCGGTAATTTTCTGTCTGCTTTCGCCTTCTTTGTAAAAAGCGATGCTATTTTCCATATTGGGCACAAAATCATCGGATACTTCGTGGATGGCCTTGGTAACCGAGGTCCACTCATCAGTTCCCAAAATAAAATCTTTTTCATAGCCTCCAACTTTGGCCATTTCACTGATTTCCTGTAGCACATCTTTGGTTCTGCGCAGTTCGTCTTGCGCTTTTTTGGCCGCAGTAATGTCGCGCACATTATCGGCAATGCCCACCAAACGGTTGTCGTTGTCATACACCGGGAAACGCCTAAACTGAAACCAGCGGCGGTTGAAGTATTTTTCAATCTGGATGAACTCGCCTGCTAAGTTCTGAGAAAAATTGGCTTGAAATTCTTTATGCCAGTGGCTGGGCAAATAGTCGAAATAATTGTCGCCTATTTCAGGAATTTTGCCAAAAGTACGCATCGCAAAATTGGCAGCTACCTTATTGAAATATTGGATGGAATAATCGACACCAATGAGCACAATGCTGTCGAGCGAACTATTGTAAATAGCCCTTAGCCTATATTCTGATTGCTTAATTTTTTCTTGAATTTGTTTACGCTCTTCCACATCGCGCGAGCTGGCAATGATGAAACCCCTGCCGGCTATTTGCACATATTTGACCAATACTTCTACCGGAAATTTTTTACCGCTCTCTTGGTTTATATTTTCACTTTCGATTACAAGCGCCGGGTTGCTCTTCAGGGCGGCTAAGTGCTCGATCCACGCTTTTTCTTCGTTGAATAAGGGTTCAAAATCTTTTACAAAATACTGGTGGGCTTGGTCTTGCGCGATGCCCAACCGACGAGAAGCTACTTCATTGATATAATAAAGCCGGCCATCTTCGGTGGCCACCTGAATGGCATCGGTGGAATAATTGATGAGTGATTGGAAAAGTTTGAGGTTTTCTTCCACTGTCTTACGTGCCGTAATATCCTGACTTTGGCCATACATCAAAAGCGGTTTACCTTCGGGAGTACGCGACAAAAGTTTGCCTCTATCCATCACCCACACCCAATGACCTTGCTGGTGCTTTACTCTAAATTCTACTTCATAAACCTCGGTTTTGCCTGCAAGGTGCTCGCGAAGTAATTGGTCTGCTTGCGGATAATCATCAGGGTGTATTTTATTTTTCCAAGCTTGAATCGTAACAGGTTCTATATCATTCAGCAAATGGCCTGTAATGTTTGCCCAATTTTGGTTGACTATAGCCACTCCGGTTTGTAGGTTCCACTCCCAAGTGCCGGCATTGGTGCCTGTGATGATTTTCTGTAATTTATCCATCTCGGCTTGGGCTATGGCCGCCAGCTTTGCCTCTGTAATGTCTTGGATAATACCATACAATCGCACACATTTATCTTTTACAAACTCGGCCTTGCCCAATACCCTGACCCATAGTGATTTACCTTTTTCGGTAGCCATTTCCAAGTCGTCGTCGAATGCTTCTCCATTGCGGGTTAGTTTTTCAATCACATCGTGGGCTTTCAGGCGGTCAACTTCGTGGGTAATGAAAGCTTGCGCAGTTTGTTGCCAAGTCTGTGGAGTAGGGGTTTCTATTTCAAGAATCACTTGGGCAACATCCGAAAATTGCAATAAATCGGTTTCCGGGTCTATCTCCCAAGCGCCCAAACGGGCTAACATTTCGGCTTCTTGCATCAGTGCCTGTGCTTTGGCCAACCCATCTTTGGCTACCTTCTCCGAAGTAATATCCACCTTTAAGCCGTCCAATCGAATGGGTTGCTGGTTTTCATCGTAAATATATTTGGCTTTGTTTTTTACCCATTTTACTTGCCCATCGGCACATACAATTCTATACTCCAGTTCAAACAATCCTTGTGCTTGTAGCTGCCGATCCATCTCTGCCAAGGCGGTTTCGAGGTCTTCGGGATGAACGCATTGCTGCCAGGTAACTAATTTTTGATTCCAAGCAGCTATGGGATAGCCATACAACTTTTCAATAGATGGGGTGTAAAACTGGGTACCATCCTCAGGGAAATTTACTGACCATACCACATCATTCATTTCATTGAGGATACTTTCCAACTGTTGCTTGGTTTCTGTCAGTTCAATGGTTTTGAGTTTTTCTTCATTGATATTCTGGAAAACGCCATAAACAGCTACCAATTTGCCTGCTTTGACCTGTGGTACACCGACACTGCGAAACCAAAAAGTATTTCCTTGGAAAGTAGTAATCTGACTTTCAACGCTGTAGGCTATCCCTTTAGACAAGCCTTCGATGGCATTTTGAGTAACCAAGTCGTATTGCCCACTTTTAATAAAATAAGCAAGGGCATCATCAAAGCTAATGTGCGTGCCAGCCGGAATTTCTAAAATAGCCCTGCCTACATCGTTGATGTGATAGGTTTGCGTAAGCAAGTCTAATTCAAAAGCCCCTAATTGGGCTAACTGGGTAGCTTGTTCCAAGAAAGATTTGGTTTTATGTAATTCTTGTTCAGCCAAAGTACGGGCGGTTACATCGCGGGTGATTTCAGCAAACCCTGTAATTTGGTTTTGCTGCCAAACCGGGTTGTGGGCGGTTTCATAATAGCGCACATCCCCGTTGCCAAAATCCCAACTAAATTGACTTTGCTCTCTTTGTCCTGCCAGAATTTTTTTTACCACTCCTTCCCAATATGTGCGCGATTCTTTGGGCAAGTAGTCTAAAGTACGTAGCCCTATGTGGGCATCTATCTTGAACAATGCCTGTATAATGCGTTCAAAAGGTTTATTGAAAAAGACTAACTTGGCTTCTTTATCTCTTAGGCTGATGATGTCTTCGGTATTTTCCAAGATAGCCAGCATATTGGCATCGTGTTCTTGCAAGGCTTTTTCGGCTTTTTTGCGCTCCGTGATGTCGTAACCAATGGCTAAAACCTCTTGTACCATTCCCTGTTCGTTGGCTATACCACAAAACTCCCACACAGCGGTACGTAGTTCTTGGTTTGCCAAAGTGGTAAGTTCGAGGGTCAATTTTTCATCGGGATACTCCAAGCAAGTTTGTAATGTTTCGCGAAAATGAATGAAATCGGGTGCAATGAAATGGGCTCCAAAATCACCTCCCTGCCTTTGGGTCTGTTGTGGCCACAGGTTTTTATAATGTTGGTTGGCATAGTGAATTTTTCCGGTTGCATCGAGGCGCACAATGAACATAAACTGGTTGTTGAGCACTTTTTCATACAAAGCATTCTGTGTTTTGGCCTCCATTTCGGCCATTTTGGTTTGGGTGATGTCTGTGTGCGCACCCAACAAACGGGTAGCTTTTCCTTCAGGATTACGCACGGCCAATCCGCGGCAGCGAACCCACACAGTAGAGCCGTTTCGGTGGGTATATCTGACTACTTGATCGTAAGGATGGTGCGGATTTTCAATATGCTTTTTACTGTTTTCAAGGGCTTGTGCTAAATCCTCAGGGTGGATAAGCGCTTGCCAAGAGGCAGTTTTATGGGGCATTTCGTCAGGCGAATAGCCGAGTAAATGCCAAAATTTCGGGCTAAACCATTCATTTTCAGGATTTTCTAAGTCCCAATACCAAATTCCGTCAGTAATGGCATCCTGCAAAAAATCAAACACAATGGCATCTTGCCGTATTTGTTCATACAACTCTTTTTGAAGGTAGTGCATCCCTATTCATTTATTTGTATGTTTTTAAAAAAAAGACTTCATCGATTTTGTAAGCCTCAACCGTTACGCATTATTGATTCATTGAACTTATGTCGGTTCGGTTGTGCCATAAATTCCAGTTTCTAATTTAAGGATTTATCTTGAAAACAAAACACCCTGCGCAAAGTCAAGACTATGGAAGGGCATAAAAAAACCTACTCACCAACCGCTTTTCTCGCACCGAAGATTTGTACCTTTGCAGGCTAATATTCAAATTCAATGTCTGCTCAACGTCAAGCCTACTGGTTAGCCATCAGTTCTTTTTTAATTTGGGGATTTTTTAGTGTTCCCCTTCGTTTTTTGCAAGGCTACGAGGCCGGTGCTATTCTTTGGTTTCGGGTATTATTTGCTTTTTTTATTTTGATAGCGCTGATCTTTCAATTCAAACAAGCCGCCTTATCTGATCTCCGGCATACCTTTGCTTTGTTGTCTTTCCGTCGAAGAATTCGTTTTGTGGGACTAACCCTACTGGGAGGGCTTTTGCTGATTAGCAATTGGCTTATTTTCATTTATGTGGTCAATGCTGTAAATATCAAAACGGCCTCTTTTTCCTACCTGATTTGCCCCGTAATGACCGCTATTCTTGGGTTTATCATCTTGAAAGAGACCATGACCACTTGGCAATGGATCGCTGTGGGAATTTGTGTGCTGAGTTGTGTTTTGTTGGGAATAGAATCTGTAGCCGAACTGGGCTATAGTTTGGTCATTGGGCTAACCTATGCTTTTTACTTGATTTCACAACGCAAAAACCAGCAATTAGACAAACTCTTGGTGCTTTGTCTCCAGCTTACTCTGGCTATGTTGGTCTTGGTGCCTTTGTATGACAAATTTGTTACAAGCACTCCTACCACACCATATTTTTATGCGATGGTGTTGTTGATTTCGGTTGTTTTTACTGTCTTGCCTTTGTACTTGAACCTATTGGCACTCAAACAGCTTTCTTCTGCTTCGTTGGGTATTTTGATGTATCTCAATCCTACGGTTAATTTCATATTAGCAGTAGCGTTTTTTGGCGAACCAGTGTCATTCATCCAAGCCATTGGCTATGGCCTAATCTTCGTGGCTTTGGTACTGTTCAACTGGCAAACGCTCTTCACCAAGTCGGCCACAACGCCTATGCCTGCCAAAAAAGTAGCCTAAAGGGATTGCAATGCTTCCGAAATCCTCCACAAAGGCATTGACCTGCAACGCAAAAGCCAGCCTGCAAACCCCTTGGGGCCTACAACCTTGGCAAGTAGCCCTGCAACTCGAACCGGGGAGCAAAGTGGGAATTTATGGACAGTCGGGCATTGGAAAAACTACTTTTTTGAGGTTTTTAGCCGGATTTTTTAAGCCTGATCAATATTTCCTCCAAGTAGATGGGGTGGTATGGGCCGAAGATACTGCTGCTTATTGGAGGAAACCACAGCAAAGAAATGTAGGATTTCTTTTTCAAGATTATGCGCTTTTCCCTACAATGACCTTGGCGCAACAGTTTCGGTTTGTACTTGCTGACCAACCCAATGCCTTGCAATGCCATCAGCGCATCGATTTTTGGGTGGAAGCGCTACACCTCGAAAATCTTTTACACCGAAAGCCACACACGCTTTCGGGTGGCCAACAGCAACGTGCTGCACTGGCGAGGGCTTTGCTCCGGCAGCCTTCCTTACTTTTATTAGATGAGCCGTTTTCAGCCGTCGATGAGGTAAGTAAAAAGCAGTACGCCGAGGCTCTTCAGCATTATTGCCAAACACATCAGCCTTATGTATTCTGGGTGAGCCATCAGCTCCAAGAAATCTATGAAAACTGCACCCATTTGCTTTATTTTTCCCAACAACAGCCCAATACTACCTTGGGCAGTATAGATGAACTGCTGTATGTCGAACAGCTGATACCCAAGCTGGGAATTAGAAAAATTGATGAAAAAATTTAACAGTA
Organism: Microscillaceae bacterium; assembly: GCA_003449595.1. Taxonomy (GTDB): domain Bacteria; phylum Bacteroidota; class Bacteroidia; order Cytophagales; family Microscillaceae; genus UBA8158. The sequence goes on from DMHB01000238.1 coordinate 11,072, forward strand.
TAGAAAAATCATTATTTTTACAAGTCTAACGGCTGAATTATCATTTCCCGTAGCACAAACGAATGAATCAAGAACAACTATTTCTGGTCCTTATTTTAATAGCCTCTGTTTTGGCAGTTTTACTTTTGGTTTATTTTATAAGCCAAAGACCCGATAACTTTGTGCTCAAAACTTTACACATCAAAGACCCGCAGCGCATCGAATTTGAAAAGAAAAAAGAACAAGCCAAAGAGCTATACTACCGTAAACTATACGAAGAAGTAACACGATTTAATATCAGTACCGAAAACTTAGATTACGAAGCCTTGCAGTTATTGGCCGACTCGCACGGAAAAATCGGGAATAAAAAAGATGCTATCCAATTATATGATATTGCTTTCAAACGGGCCGAAAATTTTGAAGAAGATTTTGAAAAAGCAACCATCATCAAAGACAAAGCAATGACTTTGTATGGCCTCAGTGCGTTTGAAGAAACCATCGAAACCCTCCGCGAATACCCCAACGAAAATTTGAACCACGACATCGATCAAAACGATTTTTCGGTAATAGGGATGTTGGGCAACTGCTTTATGCAATTGGGCAAGTTTGATGCAGCCATCGAAACCTTCCGCCGAGGTATCGACAACAAACACGTTACACTACCCATTTTATTTGGGATTGCAAGGGCTTTTCAAGCTAAAAAAGACCCCCATAGCTTGGAACACGCCCTCAAGTATTTTATGAAAGTGTATGAACGCGATGATACGTTCGAAAACGTAAAACAATCCATTGATTCTATCAAGGCCGAACTCAAATTGGACAACCCTTCCGATAGCTCCAACACCGAAACAATGGCCTCTTAAGCCTTTTATCCTCATTTACTTTCGCCTATGTTATCCAATCCTCAAGTTTCTGCCTTCGGTTTTGTTCTTTTGTTTATCATTGGTGCAGTAGCTTTTGCACTGATAGGTTTATGGGTGGCCTCGTTTATCCGTCCCGCACGCCCCAATCCTGAAAAGCTGGCTCGTTACGAATGCGGCGAAGAACCCTTGGGGAGCACTTGGGGGCAGTTCAACATTCGTTTTTATGTAATTGCCCTCATTTTCATTTTGTTCGAAGTCGAATTGGTCTTGTTGTTCCCTTGGGCAGTGGTCTATGCCGATCCCCAATTGATGGCACTTAGCGGCGGGGTTTGGATGCGTTTTGCGTTGATAGAAGGCTTTGTTTTCGTTGCCATCTTAGCCATAGGACTTGCCTATGCTTGGCGCAATGGCTACTTAGATTGGGTAAAGCCAGCCCCACAGCCTTCTGATTTTAGTTCGCCGGTGCCTACGCATTTGTACGAAGCGTTCAACCAACACCAAAGCGAATATACGGTAGTGAAAGAAGCCCCGCCCTCGACATTGGTCAGCTAATTGTATTACCCAAAGCGGGTTTTACAAGTCATTTTCTTTGCCATAGAAGACCATTGAAAATCAAGAGATGCGTGTCAGTTTGGGTAGGGTGGTGTGGTTTTTTACATCTAACGGGAATACTCAGGGACTCCTACAAAGTAGAAAACTTTGCGCAAGCGCCCGATTATCCTATTTTCTTGCGTAGCTCCGCAATCTGCTTGGTGCCCAAATCATTTTCTTCTATTTGTTGGGTGATGTTGTCGATAGAGGTTTCCAGTTCGTAGATGGCCTCCTTGATTTTGGCGGTGAGCAAAGATTTTTCTGCGGCCATTTCGGGTCTTTCGAGCAAATACAATAAACCTTCGATGCGGCTGAGGGGGCTGCGCAAAATATGTGCATTCATAAAGGCATATTCAGCCAAAATTTGATTTTTGATTTCTAACTGTGCAGTGCGGTCTTTGACTTTTTTTTCCAAGTCTTGGTTTACTTGGTCGATGTAATTTTTTTGTTTGACTAATACCAAATTTTGCTGTTTGATTTCTTCCAGCAACTCATTCGTTATACTCATTTGCTTATTCAGTAAGCGGTTAGATTTCAACATTTTGCGTTGGTAGGTATCGCGGGTATGGATAATGAAATAGAAAAACAAACTGACCAATATCCAAAATGAAAAATGAATGCGCTTTACTAAATAACGCTGCGTGGTGAACAAAGGCATATCGTCAAACCGATCGGGGTTTGCCCAAAAAAGCAGGGCTTCAATGTTGAACATCAGCACTGAATGAAAGATAAAACTTAACAACCACCAAAGTCTTTCCTTATTCAAGTCGAACAAAAGCATACTACTAGCCCCCAGCACAATAAGTCCGAAAGGAAACCAAACCATCTGCAAAGGAATGGCCTGCCGAAGTACTACAGGGGGGAGTATGTAGAAAAAAGCAAAGCTAAACATACACAGCAAGCGGCTTAGTAAAAAATGCCGGTGGTAGTTCAATCCCACAATACATAAATGAGTAATTATCAATACGGACAGCCTCACATAATAATCGGGCGTGCCCCTGATGCCTGTGATGAGGTCTAAACCCAGGTGCAATAAAAATAAAAAGACAATGGTGAGTGCGATGCTATTGGTAACCTTGATTTGATAACCCAACACACTTTCTTTTTCTTCGTGTGTAGTCAGTCCGATAGAGGGTAGTGAAGTAAGAAACCGGATAATGGATGGGTGCATTATAAAATCAATAGCGTAACCTCTTCGTGCCAAAGCTAAAATTGAAGTGTAAATTTAATGAACAAAAGTGGGTTATTAGCCATACGCACTTAATCCACCAATAGTTTTGTTACGGCAGCCGAATGTACTGCCCAAGCAATGTTTTTGTAGTTAAATATGTACTCGAACAAGTGCTTCAAGAAAATATAGGTA
>DMHB01000277.1 GCA_003449595.1 Microscillaceae bacterium
CAATGACGGCCTCAAGTTGATCGTGAATTTTTTCGGGAAACCATCCTATGGCAGGAGGTAAAATACCTGCTTGGGCAAGTCTTTCTTTGGCAGGGTCAAAAATTTCGTCGTCCGACCCGGTAATTTTATAACCTTTATGTTGTAATTCTAAAGCTAAATTGTGCATTACGCTGCCGCCAATCGCAATAAAATGTATAGGAGCACCTTGTTTCATCAGGAAATTATTAGCAAATGGGTAGTATTCAGATATTCTTTTTAGGCTTCAAAATTGGTGATTATTTTTTTAAATCAAGATGCGCATAGGGTTTTCCAACAAGGATTTGAAAGTTTGCAAGAAAGCGGCTCCAGTAGCGCCATCCACTACGCGGTGGTCGCAAGAAAGCGTTACTTTCATTTCTTTGGCCGCATAAAACTGCCCTTCGCGCACCTTCACCACATCTTGAATAGCCCCAACAGCCATAATACAAGCGTCGGGCGGATTGATGATGGCCGTAAATTGCTCTATGCCAAACACCCCTAAGTTAGAAATTGAAAAGGAGTTACCTTCCCAATCGGCAGGTTGTAATTTCTTGTTTTTGGCGCGCTCTGCATAATCTTTTACCTCGGCTGCTATCTGCGAAAGCGTTTTTTGCTCGGCTTGGCGCACTACCGGAACCAACAGACCTTCTTCTACTGCAACAGCTACCCCAATGTTGGCTTGTTTGTAGTATCGAATTTTATCGCCCAACCAGCTGGCATTTACGTTGGGATGCTGCCCAAGCGCCAGGGCTGCCGCTTTGATGACCAAATCATTGAATGATATTTTGACTGTGGCTTGTGCATTGATTTCTTGTCGCAAAGCCGCGGCTTTGTCCATTTCGATGGCAATGGTAAGGTAGAAATGCGGGGCTGAAAATTTGCTTTCGGCCAAACGGCGGGCAATGGTTTTGCGCATTTGCGAAACACTAACTTCCTCATACGCGGCGGTTTGGCTGCCAGTTTGGCTAACAACCGGACTGGTAGCCACCAACGGTTGACTTTTGGAGGAGGTAGCAGGCTGAAAATGCTCTACATCTCGCTTGACGATGCGCCCCCCTTCTCCACTGCCTTGCAACAGTTGTAAATCAATGCCTTTTTCTTGCGCTAGTTTCTTGGCCAAAGGTGATATTTTTACCCTGCCCCCTTCGGTTGTGGCCATTGTTGACACACTTCCATTGCTACTACTGGTTTGTGCCATTGTTTGCATACCGTTGCTCTGTCCAACGGCAAGGGTTTCGGCAACGACCGATGCGGTTTTTCCAAAATTGGCTACAATGGCTTGTACATCCGTACCGTCAGCCCCCAAAATGGCCAATAGACCATCGACCTGCACACTACCGCCGTCTTCTGCGGCTTTGTATAGCAAAGTGCCCGAATCATAGGCTTCTAATTCCATGGTGGCTTTGTCGGTTTCAACTTCTGCTAAAATATCGCCTGCTTTTACCACATCGCCTATATTTTTAAGCCATTTGGCAATGACTCCCTCCTGCATTGTATCGCTCATTTTGGGCATTGTAACAATTTTTACGTTGGCAGGGATAGCAGCTGGCTGCGCGATGCTTTCAGTAATGGTGGTGGTGGGTTGGCTGACTTGTGCTTTGGTTTCCTGAACAGTATTTTGAGTAGTCTCTTGGGTAAGCAAGTGCTGAAAATCTTCTTTTTCTGCCCCTACGATGGCTAACAAAGCATCGACGGCTACGGTACCTCCATCGGCTACAGCCATATACAACAAAGTACCCGACTCATAGGCTTCTAATTCCATGGTGGCTTTGTCGGTTTCTACTTCCGCTAAAATATCGCCTTCTTTTACAAAATCGCCCACTTTTTTGAGCCATTTGGCAATGACTCCCTCCTGCATCGTATCGCTCATTTTTGGCATTGTGATTACTTTCGCCATATCAGTTCGGTTTTAGCGTTGAAAAAGTAGTGTTTGTGTGTATTGCAGCCTCAAAACTAATAGTTTATTGCCTGAGAAACAAAGCCAATTTACAGAATAAAGCCGAAATTAACCACAAGCATAGAAAAAACAAAGCGGGTAAGCTCTGATAAGCCAACCCGCCTGCCAATACTGACTAAACAGTACTTAAAAACTTGCCGATAAATTCAAGTAATAATACCCGCCATTGAAACCAAACTGGGTGGCTGCACGGCTATAGACAAATCGACCGAAAGAAGAGTTATCTAAGGTTGGCGTCAAGATGTCGGGGCGTGGTGCTTGAATCACGCGTAGCTTGTCAGGATAAGTATCCAACACATTGTTGGCTCCCAAGGTGGCTTTCAAAAACTTGGTGATTTTATAGCTTACGCTTATATCGGAGACAAGTCGTGCATCGAAAAATTCATCCAAAGCAGGGTTGGCGGGGTCTAAAGCAGCTATTTCGCCAAAGCGGGTACCTCTTACATTCAAGCCAAAACGTCCTACTTGGTAATTTACATTGAGCGATATTTTGTTACGAGGTTGTGCACGTTCTAAACGCCCTTTTTCTTGACGGTTGAACAACACGTTGCCAAACTGGTCGGCAGGCAAAGTGGCAGACACTTTAGGGTCGCCTTGTACAAAAGTTTGGTTGAAGTTACCGGCTAAGGTGATAGCCAAAGAGCCTTTGTTAAGTTTGGGTTCTGCTGTCAACACCACATCTAAGCCTTGGGTACGTGTGTTCACGGCATTGGTAAAGAAAACCGCTGCATTTACCTCAGTCTGCCCTGCTCCATCTAAAATAGCAGCCACCAACGGGCCTGTGCCGGTAGTACCTCGCTGGAACTGGCCTGTGAGTACAATTCTATCAAAAATATCAATTTGATACGCATCGATGGTCAAAGTCAAGAAATCGCTGATTTTTGAAGTAATCCCAAAGCTCAAGTTTACTGAAGTTTCAGCTTTGAGCGAAGGAATACCAAAAGCTTGTGCTACTGCGCCGTCGTTGCGGAAAGTACCTTGCTGACGGGGTTCTAAACCACTTGGCGTAGAAACAAACACAGTTGAAATAGCACTGAAGTAACGTTGATGGATAGAAGGGGCACGGAAACCGTTTGAAATACCTCCACGAATCGAGAAGGCATCGGCAAATTTGTATCGGAAGCTAAACTTACCTGCAAAGTTGCTGCCAAAATCGCTGTAGTTTTCAAAGCGACCGGCCACATTCAACAAGAGTTTGTCTGTTACGTCAGATTCTAAATCCAAAAATGCACCAAATATATTGCGCGACTGGTTTACAGCATTGGCAGGTTGGAAACCCGGAAATACTTGTGCACCACCTGCACGACCTGAAGCAGGATCGAAGTTACGCCAAGAAGCTTCTTCGCCGGCTTGGATTTGGTATTGATCCACTCTGAAATTAAGCCCGGCGGCTATGTTGAAAGAAGGCAGGCCAATTTGTTCACCAAAATTCTTTGAAACCGAAAAATCGGTATTATGTTGTCCAAAACTTAATGTTCCGGCATAAAACTTAGTAGGAGCGGCTGTGCTCAAGGCAAATTGAGAGGCATTGTTCGAGTTGGCAACGTCGAAACGGAAGGAGTTCATCCCCGAAACGTGCGAAGCATCCCAAAACCAACCATTGCCCCATTCGCCTTTGAAACCAGCTAAGCCCGAAAAGTCGAAGATAGTCGAACGAATTTGCGGCAAGAAACCATTAGGATAAAGGTCGGCATTGACCTGCGTAGTTTGAAAAGGATAACGATAAAAACCAGCAGCGCGTCCTTCACGGTAGTTGCCAATACCGGTAAAATAAAACTTGGTCTTATTGCCAATTGGAAGTTCAGAATTGATCAAAAATCCAAAGTTGTTGACCCCACTATTGCCAATCAACATATTATTATCTCTTTTAAACCCATTGGCTGCTATTTGTGCCTCGTCTGTGTTGAACAAGTTGGTACGACGAGTCAAATAAGCGGCATCGCTTTCGCCGGTGAGTCGGGCTACGTTCCAGTTGGTATAAACAGGGCCGGAGTAAGTTCCTACGCGGTTGGTAGGTTCGCGGAAGCGCAAATCGGCAGCAAAACTCAATACGCCTCCTTTTTTACCAATACGCAAGCCGTGATAAGCACCAATTTGTACGTTTTGACCATCGCCTTGGTAATGTTGTCCGGTATGTAAAGTTACATTGGTGCCAATATCTTTGCGGATGTTGAGGTTGATGACCCCTGCAATGGCATCGGAACCATACTGCGAGGCAGCTCCGTCGCGTAGCACCTCTACCCGCTCTAAGGCAATGGCCGGAATGGTGTTCAAGTCTGTACCCACCGAACCACGGCCAACTGTTCCGTTTACATTGATCAGCGCTTGGTTGTGGCGGCGTTTGCCATTGAGCAATACCAACACTTGGTCAGGCCCCAAGCCACGCAGCGTGGCCGGATCGATGTGGTCGGTGCCATCGGCTACGGTCTGACGAGCCGAGTTGAAAGAAGGAGCCACAAAATTGATCATTTGGGTAGGCTCTACTTGGCCGGTGTTTTGCATATCCTGCATCGAAATCACATCGACTGGTACGGTAGTTTCGATGTTTGAACGAGGATCAACAGCCCGAGAACCTAATACCACTAAGTCGGAAAGACTAGTTACACTTTCTTCTAAACTTACATTAAGATCGGCGTTGATGGCTGCGCCTACTACTGCCTCTTGTGTAATTGTGGTATAACCCAAAAAAGAAAAGACAATGGTGTAGGTGCCAGTGTTGCCTACATTGAGTTCAAAATTACCGTCTCGATTGGTAATAGTGCCTTGGTTGGTGCCTTGAATCAAGACATTGACCCCTGGTAGCGGCTCTTGCGTAAGCGCATCGACCACACGTCCTTTAATGCTCTGCGCCCAAAGGCCGGCAGATTGCAGCATTAAAAATAGGACTACATAGTAAAATTTGTTCATAATAAAGATGGGTTTGAGATAAATTAAAAATTATGCGATTTAATTAAATAAAGGATTTTTATGCTGGTTTTTACGCAAAGTTTAATACTTAATTTGGGCTTAACAAATCATTAAGGAAGAAAGTTCTGCCTTATGAATTTTAATATTTGGCAACTATTATGATGCCAAATAGCTTGATATACTTGTGAGAAAATTAAGTAAGAGATTTGCCAAACAACACTTTTGGCTACAGCTTGATTAGTAGCAACAACAACAGCAGCAACAACAGAAAACTGCCATAAATAAATGTTTTCTTAAAGTAGGTGTTGTTAGTGAGGAAAAGAAAATGGGATGTTTTTGCAAAAGAGAGTTCATCATTTGTCAATTTATAATTCCTAAAATTTTAGGTAGGATTTAGCACCTTTCCACTGAGTAGGTTGCTAGTGCTTCAATGAGCCTATTCTCTCCGCACTTCTCTATAAACCAATATGAAAACCTTTGTATAAGGGAGGTATTGATTTCGTCTGTAAAGTTGAAAGTATCGATACTGATTACCAAACATCTTGCCCAAATTGTAAGAGAAACTGACCCAATAAGGCTTGAATTTATACTATTTTAAGAACACTTTAAAATATTCCAACAAACCTTCTATTGGATAACAGAAAAGGTTCAAACTTAACAATCATTTTAAATTGAAAACACGGTGTCGTAGTGATATGGTTTGCAATTTTGCACTCAATTAAATCCTTTCATTAACCCTGTCTTATGAAACAATTTTTATTCTTTTTTATAAGGTGCTGGGCTTTTTTGCTGGTTGTAACCAACACACCAAGCTATGCCCAAATAGCAACCCAAGTGGTTATCAGCCAAGTGTATGGAGGCGGCGGAAACAGCGGCGCGACCTTACGCAACGACTTTATCGAATTGTATAATCCTACATCGAGTGCAATCAGTTTAGCCGGTTGGTCTATACAATATGCAAGTGCTACTGGCACAACCTGGTCAAAAACCGATTTAACAGGCTCTATTCCTGCTTATGGCTACTACCTCATCCAACAAGCGCAAGGCGCAGGCGGAACGACGAACCTACCCAACCCAGATGTGATTGGTACGATTAATATGTCAGGTACCGCCGGAAAAGTAGCTCTACGCAACAACAACACTGTGATTGCCACCGGCACAAGCTGCGTAACCGGAGATGCCAACACGGTCGATTTTGTGGGTTTTGGCTCGACTGTCAACTGCTCGGAAGGAAATAGCCCCACACCAGCTCCCAGCAATACCAATGCTGTAATTCGGAAAACCAACAGCACCACCAACAACAATGCTTTTGGCAATGCTTGGGATAGCAACAACAATGCAAACGATTTTTTGGCTGTAACACCTGTCCCTCGCAATAGCAGCAACTTTGCCCCTTTATTTACTACTACGCCTGCTATTGGCAATATAACCGCCACAGGATTCGATCTTACCGTCCAAACATCTAAGACTGGAAATGTGTATGTGGTGCTCGTGGGCGATGGTGAAACAGCACCTTCTGTCATTCAAGTTAAAAATGGACAAAATGCAGCAGGAACATCTTTAGATGCCAATTTAAAAGCTACTCTCCCAATTGCTACCGCCAATACTGATTTTACACAGAGTTT
>DMHB01000049.1 GCA_003449595.1 Microscillaceae bacterium
CCGCAGAGTCATTTCCATGACTGTACCAATGGAGTAGCTTTTGCCTGCTCCTTGCACACCAAACAGGCTGATGGTATTAGTACCGTTGAGGTCTAAAGCAATTTTTTGCTCATATTCGGCAGTTTTACCCAATATACCATACTGTTTGCCCACTTGGTTATCACCTACATAAATGTCAAGGGTAGGAGGCAGTTGATAAACCTCCTCTACGGTTCGTTCGGGTTCAGGATCAGGAATATAATACAAATCCGGCTCAGGGGTAGTAGGCGTTAAGCGTTCTTCAGCAATGCCATAAGGATTGGTGTCGCCTAAGTTTACCGGCCATACAGGGTGCTGCGTCGAGGTTTCGGTAATGATTTGGGCTTCTTCTATGGTTTCCATTTCACGCAACATCGCTTCCCTTTGTCGTTTAAACTCTTCTAAAGTCTGCTTGTCTTTGTAGTATGCCGCAGCTTGTTCTTGTACCGTTGGCATAGGCTGTGGCATCTCTGGTTCAGCAGCAGGCTCTTGCGCATAATGGCCTTGCAGTTCTTGTACAGATTTTTGCAAAGCCTTGAATACATTCGTTTTGAAATTGAATTTCATAGGGCAACACCTTTAGAGAGTTAGTAAAAAACAATGAGCAGCGCTATGTTCAGCGTTTGAGCATAGCAACCATCACAAATAATCCTAAAACCGGCATCAAAACCATCAATCCGCCCAATAGCCATAGAGCCATTGCCTGGCCAATCAACCAACCAAACCAGTTCATATACAGCATCAGGATAAGGCTATCTAAATACAACACGACGGCTCCGGGGCAAAACCAATTGTCCCAGCGTTCTTCGTGAAACAAGATGATGACCATTAGCATAGAAATGGCTAATCCGTAAATCATTCCATCCCAGTGCATATCGCCTGAAAGTGAAAGGGTGGGCGAAAGAATCAAAAAACTATTACGCAATACCAATGCATTGAAAAATATGAATAAAGTAAGCACTACCCCTTTCATCAAACGGGAAGTGAACAACTCGGCAAATGGTTCTTCTACCAAAGCAATTGGGTCTTTGCCGACGGTTTTTTTCTCTGAGTGAAGTGTTGATTTCATAGTTTAAAGTATGATTTGATTATCAATGACTTGGAGTGTGAAGGGGGGGGGTTGACAACCTCCTTTGCTACAAAAATAAACAATTGCTAAAATAAATTAGCAAAAAATGTCAAAAATTTTATCAAAGGGCAAAAACACTGCCCTGGGTCATACCAAACAAAAAACCACTTGGCAGAACCAAGTGGTTGAAATATATATCGACTTTTAAAAGCTTGCAGACTACCTATTTACCTGAACTACCACTGCGGCTGCGACTGGTGCTACTGCTGCTCGAACTGCTACGCGACGAACTACGGCTGGTGCTGCTACTCGACGAAGAGCTGCTTGACGAGGAGCGGGTAGTAGTACCAGAAGCACTGCTACTACCAGTCCTGGAAGAAGACCCTGAGGCCTGCCCGGAAGTGGTGCTGCGCGTACTTGAAGAACCAACGCGGCTTTGTAGGCGGCTTTTGAAATTGTCTGATTTATTTTGGTTACGCTCAAAAAAAGTAGGGCTACTCTTTTGCGTAGTAGATCCATAGGTTCCGTACTGATAGTTTCCGCTGGCATCTCTTGAGCCATAATAAGGTCTGTTGCCATAGTAATTGTTACGGTAGTCATAATAACCACTGCGGTAAACCGGCGAAGCCATCATGTTGAACATCGAGCTCATAAACATATACTGCCCATAAAAAGCCCAAAAAGAATTACCACTGTTGTCGGTTTTCCATTGGCCATACTTTTCGTTGCCTACATAGCTACTGTAGCCTGGTGGAGCAGGTATTTTATGGATTTTTCCATCTTCCCCTTTGCCGGCCAATTCCAAACCGAGGTTGTCTTGGTTTTTGAGGAAAAACTCTTCGCTCACACTTAACCAGTCCGTAATTTCTTCTTTCTTCTTTACACTATCGGTCAAGTCGGTAATGATTTTGTACTTATGCTTGAACTTGTCGTTGTCAAAATCCATGTCATACAAAACAATGGAGAAGGTTTTCTCATTCATTTTTTGTTTGACAAGTTTATCGAGGGCTGTTTCCTGATATTTGTCTGTTTTGCTGCTACTACAAGCTAAAAAAAAGCCTGTCAGGAAAACAAAGACCAAAAATTGCATTGATTGCTTCATAAACATATAGATTATAGAAAAATTAAGGCATAATAATATTCGTAAATTCGGCTTCTTTGACAATATAGCCCGCTGAAGCCTCAAACACATCTTCGTCCCACCGCTCTACTACCACTAATTTGTCGCCGGCTTCATTGTAATAAGTCCAAGAAATAAATTCAGCCCAATTGTCGCCGTCGGTATCAGTATTGCGGAAATAACCCGGCTCTTCGTACTCTTTAAAGTATTTTCATCTTTATAAAGTACTTCGGGCGGCGCAGTATCGTTCCGTTTGATATAGCTTGCCACATCCCCATCCAATTCGCGCAAGCGGATGGGGGTAGAAATAGAGCATTCAGCATCATCGCCATTCATCGCTACATATAGATTAATGGTCTCGCTGCCATCATTCAACTGAAATTCATCTGTAAAATAATCGTTGCCCCAGTCGTATTCGTACCAAGCGCGCACTTCCCATGTTTTAAAATCATAATCAACAAAAGAACCTTTACGCATTTGAAAAAGACGGACATTACCTGGGTCATAATGTCTTTTAACTTCTTCATCTTTCTTTTTTTTGAACCATCCAAGCATAAAAAAAGTGTTTAGAGAGAGAGAGAGAGAGCGAATTGTGTGAATGATTAAACGAAGTCTAATTTTTGTAGTTTACCGAAAGGCAAAGATTCGATCAAAGCTTTTAGCTCTTCTTCTTTGCCTTCCAAGTTGTATTTTTCCATATTCTTGAGCGGTCTATCGGCTCTAAAATAGGCTATCAAGACGAAGTTATCGTCTCTCAGTTGGACATAATCAGGAATTTTGGCTTTACCTTTTACTTTGATAATATACATTTTGTGATTGAAAAAGGTTCAAGATTAGGCCGGGTTGACCGTTTTGTAATCGCTCAAAAACTTTTCTAATCCAATGTCAGTAAGGGGGTGCTTGAGCAGACCCAAGATGACAGAAAGAGGGCAAGTGGCTACATCGGCACCTAATTCGGCACATTGAACCAGATGGGGAACGTGACGAATAGAGGCCGCCAGAATTTGGGTTTCAAAGCCGTAGTTGTCATAAATCTGCACCAACTGAGCAATGAGGTCTAACCCGTCGTGGCTTATGTCATCTAATCGACCTATAAAAGGCGAAACATAAGTGGCACCGGCTTTGGCGGCCAAAATGGCTTGCCCGGCAGAAAAAACCAAAGTACAATTGGTGCGGATTCCTTGGGCATAAAAATACTTGAGGGCTTTCACACCATCTTTGATCATTGGTACTTTCACAACGATGTTGTCGTGGATGGTAACCAAAGACTCTCCTTCACGGATAATGCCTTCATAATCGGTAGAAATTACTTCTGCACTTACATCGCCGTTTACCATCTCGCAAATGGTTTTATAATGCGCTCGGATATTTTCTTGGCCTTTTATGCCTTCTTTAGCCATTAAAGAAGGATTGGTCGTTACACCGTCTAACACACCCAAATCGTGTGCTTCTTGTATTTCTTTGAGGTTTGCAGTATCGATAAAAAATTTCATAGGTGCGGCTCAGTAGAATATGTATTTTCTACAAATATAGCACTCTATGGTAATAAACCTGCAACGAAAGGGCGTGATTTTGAGGGGGCAATAAAAAAGTAAGTTGATATCGCACCGCTACAACCGCCTACCCTTGCTTCGGTCAAGACCTGGGGGAGTTCAGCAGGAGCTGGTCGTACCAACTTACCGATGTAAAATTACAAAGGCCGAATCATTTTTCCAAACGTTCGGCCTTATGTAGGTAGGATATTACGAAGTTTATTCGTATTTAAAGAAGAATTTACCGCGCATTTTCGACCATTCCTGAGGACT
>DMHB01000207.1 GCA_003449595.1 Microscillaceae bacterium
TTTAGCATTGTAATACTATTGGGTTCACTTAACCCCATCGCTTGTTTATATTACTGATTCTCAATTCGATAGAGCGCGAACTGCGTTATTTAAAGTCACAAAGATTCTCATATTTATTTTTCAATTTTAACCTCCAGTTCCTATGGAAAAAGTAATTTTTGGTAAATACACTTGGTTAGTTGTTTTTGCAGTTGCATTTTCGCTGCAAGGATGCGCTAAAAAACAAGAGAGAAACTTAGAAGCCTCTAATACTTTTGAAGGGGTTATGATTGCCCGCGACAGTAGGTGTATAAGAAATATTGCCGTCATTGTTACAAAAGGAGGTCTTGGAGCAACGTGGAATAACAACAACACTTTTCTTGGGCCTGTCGGGAGATTTGAAAATGTAATCTTAATCCTTAATGCTCCGAATGAAGCTGGCTTTTTTCAGGAGGGTGCAAAAGTAAGATTTAAGCTATCGGATTGCGGCTCTATGAATCCTCCTTGTACGTCTAAACTTATGGATATGCTGAACTTAGCCGACAATATCAGCGCACAATATTGTGTAGAAAGCATTCAGAAAATGTATAGATTTTTCATCATTAACAACCTTTATGTGTGAGTTTTTTTGCAGAGTACGCAAAATGAAATCCTTAGCGACCTTTGTGTGAAATAGCCTTTGCGTGCCACTTCTGGTTGTAGATACTATCTTGCGATCCAAAAATTTCTTATAATTTTTCCAAGATTTTACTTTCCTTCGTTGTTCGTAGCCACCACAAAGCGCCCCTTGAGCATCCATGAGGAATCTGTTTACTTTGCAGTGTTGTCAAAGAGAAAAAGTCGGATATAGGAAGCTGATATTCAGTATTTTATGAATTTGGTTCAGGAACGTCTTAACGAAGTGAGACTACACACTTGTATTTGCTCAAATATTCAGATTTGCGTATAAAAGTCATTCTTACCATGGTTTACTTCCTTGCCTTATCCACTTTGAGGTATTTTTGCAGAGCCGCGTTGATTTGTTCGCCGTCTAACAAGTTGTTTCACAGGAAGCCAGTGGCCTTTTTGCTGTTACCAAGCCTATTTCACTAAAACACCCAAAAGGCAGGCATCTTCTGCCCAGTCAAGTGTTCTTTTCTCACCTGACAGTCAGCCCCTCATAAACAAAGATATGGACGCAAGGTAAAAAAACTCATACTACATAATGGATGATGTTCAGTAAGCATAGCCAATCCTTGATCTTGACATAAAGATAGCTTTTTTGTGTCAGGAGGAATAAGACCTGACACGGCGGAAGCCACCCCCAAGTAAAGCTTTTCAAACAGTTGCCTTTTCATCTGCTACAAGCCACTGAAATTGCAAATGCAACAATTGCTCGGTTTGCGGGCTAACAACTGCCCGCTGGGCTGTGCGGATGCCTATCAGCCAAAGCAATTCGCCTTGTGCGTCTTCCAGCACCAGTTGGTATTTTTTGAGCGGCATAGGCATCTTGTGGTTGATCAACATATCGCTGATTTTTTGGCGATGGGGCAATCCAAAAGGCTGCATCGCGTCGCCTACTTGCCATAGGCGCACCGTCAGCGGAAAATGCACGGCAGCCGCATCGAAAAAAGCTTCGTGGGGCTTGGCCTTGGGGCTAAAATCAGTAGGCTTGCGCGAATAAGTGGCCGACAATTGGTAGGTGGCCGTAGATACCGAGGGCTGTGCCGCAGCGAGTACTACTGGCTGCCACCTCTCTTCGTCCTGCAAAGGCGACACCCAAAGCGTCTCTCTGTCGAGTGTCAAACGGTGTGTGGCGCTTTCAAAAACAGTGCCCGAAGGATGTTCCAAAGCCGCCACGATTTGGGCTACTTGTCCAAAGGCAAATCCATACGGGCGCAGCAGTTGGTGCAACGTAACCGCCGCCGTCGCATCTGCGGCAGCAAAAGGGGCTTTGGGCAGCCAAGCCAGCAGCCCTTGTTGTTGCCACAAATCCCGCAAGGGCTGCACCACGGCATTTAGCCAGCTTTGCCACACGCCTTGCAGTTGGGCAAGGGTTTGGGCAAAAGTTTGCTCCAGCGATGGGTTCAGCACTTGGAGTTGGGACACAACGTGGTGGCGGATGAGGTTGCGTCGGTATTTGTCGGAGGCGTTAGAACTGTCATCGCGCCAGCGCAGTGAGGCTTCTTGTGCATAGGCTTCCAACTGGGCACGCGAAAACCCCAGTAGTGGCCTGATGATGCGACCATTCCTTTCGGGAATGCCTTGTAGCCCGGCCAAGCCCGTACCCCGCGTCAAGTTGAGCAGCACGGTTTCCAAACTGTCGTTGAGGTGGTGGGCGGTCAATATAAAATCGTAAGATTCCGTCTGGCAAAGGGTGTCGAACCAAGCATAGCGCAGCTGTCGTGCTTGTAGTTGGACGTTGTTTTCGGCGGCATCGACGGGTAGGACGGCGCTGTGCAGCGGCACGCCATAGTGTTGCGCCAGTGTCGCCACAAAAGCAGCGTCGTCGTCCGACTCTTGTCCGCGCAGTTGGAAGTTGGTGTGGGCGACAGCCACCTGGTAGCCAGCCTTGGCGCATAAATCGAGCAGTACGACCGAATCAAGGCCGCCGCTGACAGCCAATAGCAGCCGGTCGTGGGGAGTGAATAGCTGCCGTTGGGCTACCATTTCCTGCCAAAGGGCTACCATCCCGAAAGCCCTCCTTTGGTAAGCAGTGTCCCCATCGCGAAAGCGCCCACCCCCAACACCAAGCTCGCCAGCAAATATTGCCAAGGCAACCAAGCAGCAGCACGCAAGGCATAGAGCTCGGCGGCAAAGGTCGAAAAAGTGGTCAGTCCGCCACAGAAACCCACCCCCAGCCAAGCCTGCCAATAGGCCGCCTGCACTCGGTCGGGCTGTTGCGATAACCAAGCCGAAAGGCAGCCCAGCAACAAACACCCTGCAACATTGACGGCAAGCGTGGCGATTGGGAAATGAGCCACCAAATAAGTTTGCGCCCACCGAGCGACAGCAAACCGGACGACGCTGCCCAAGCCGCCACCCACAAACACACCCCACAGCGCCCAGCCGTCCATCGTCGCTAAGGGGTTAAATCGTGCCGCGCAACAGCGGCATACTCATACAGTGCGACCCGCCCCGCGCCCGCGACAGTTCGCCGGAAGGCAACAAAATAAGCGTGTTTTCTACCTGTGCAGGTTGCAACTGGTTAGCCTCAAACTGGTCGAGCAGGGTTTCGGCTTCTACCACCTGAAATCCTTGCTTTTTGAAAGCTTCCGCAGTTTTGGTATTGCGGTCGTAGCCGATGACCACGCCGTCTTTCAACGCCAACACGTTGCAAGAGTCGGTCCATTGCTCGCGTAGTTCGAACGGGAACTCGCCGTCGCCCGAATAAATAAACCGCGTAGGCGACTTGGCTTGCAGGTCGTTTTGGCTGATGTCGTCAAGCAAGTCTTCCAGAAAATCGAACGACAAGGGTTGGCTTTCTCTGCCTTTTTGAAACTGCACCAGCTTGGGTTTTTTGATGCCTTTTTCGCGCCAAATCAGGTTGTCGTCGGGGTAATAGTGTTGGTGTTGAATTTGGTTGTGTTTGGAAAGCAACCCGAACACCACCCATACGTCGCGCTTCACTTGCGTGAAAATGGTGTCGATGTGCATAAAATCACGGCGTTTGGGAATTTGTACGACGGTAACTTTCTGCACAATGTCTTTTTCAAATAAGGTGCGGATGGCTTGGTTGATGGCGCGGTAAGAGGTGCGCTCGCTGTGGCCAATGAGCAAGTGGTTGGGGCTAACCATCATCACATCGCCACCTTCGAGGGTAACCTGGTGCAGGTCTTTGTCGTCGTCGTGCATAAAGAAATGGTGGTCGTCTTCTTGCATTTCAAGGATTTTGTCGGTGTAGGCAGCAAAAATCGGGTGATAGTGAAAGATGTATTTCATCATCAGCGATTCGCGCAAGCGCACTACTTTGGCCGGGCGGTTCAGCAGGATGTGGTCGTTGATGGCGATGCCGATATCGCGGGTAAAAATAAAGTTGGGCACCGGCGGAAAAATCATCTCGCGGGTAGGCATTGCTCCCGAAATGAGGGTTTTGGCCAATTGTTTATTGTCAAGTCGCATCAAGGCATCTTGTTTGGCAAACGAACAGCGCTCGACGGCAGCGATGGCCGACACCAGGCGGAGTTTTACGTCGTCGTTGGCTAGTATTTCGGAAAGCAAAAATTGTGGCTCGACTACCTTGTCGGATTGGAAATACGTTGGCTCGTGTGGTTTATAAAAATTTCGTTTGTTGGCAGGGTCATCGATTTCAGCGATTTTGCCTTTGATTTTGGTTTCATCGAGAAAATAAAGCAGGATTTTGATAAAGAAGTCGTATTCATTGCTGCGCATCATTTCGAGGTGGATGATGTCTTCAAAAAGCCAATCTTGTGCTTTGGAAGGCACTACTTTGCCCAGCCCGGCGTCGGGGCTGTGGATCATCACTCGTTTGAGTTGACCAACTTCAGAACTAACGTGTACGATGGGTTCATTTTGCTGCATAAAACTGTGGTTAAGTCCAAAAAAGCAAGCCTTTCTATGGATTGCCGAATGTTGCAAATATAATCATTTCAGCCTATCCTGCTTGGCTTTGGCTGCAAAGGCACTAAACTACTGGTGGTTTTGTTGAACAAAAATATTCTCTCCAAGCAAATCCTATTGTATGTCATTTTTCACTCGTTTATTTGGTCTATCCAACGCCCCAACATCGCCCACAGGCAATCCTTCAACAACAAAAGTTACTTGGCGTGATTCGTGGGCGGCTTTGCAATACATCCCCCCTTTTTTGAAGAAGGTTTACCAAACACATCCTTATTTGGCTTTGGCCAATATTTTATTACGGCTTTTCAAAACGACCCTGCCTTTGGCTACGCTGTATTTGGGCAAGTTGATTATCGACGAAGTAGTAAAACAAATGAGCCTGGGTGCGCAGCAAGACTTAAATCATTTATGGCAACTGGTAGCCATCGAGTTGGGCTTGGTGCTGGCTTCCGAAATATTGTCGCGCCTTATCGCCCTGAGCGAAGCCCTGCTCAGCGATTTGTTTGCCAACCAGAGTTCGGTAGAGCTGATGCGCCATGCATCGGCGTTCGACTTAGAGCAGTTTGAAGATGCCAGCATTTACGATAAATTGGAACGCGCGCGCCGCCAAACCAACGGACGGGTGTACCTGATGACCAATATTTTGGCACAAGTACAAGACATCATTGGGGTAATTACGCTTTCGATAGGGTTGATTTTTTTCAATCCTTGGCTGATTTTGCTGTTGCTGGTGGCGGTTATTCCGGCCTTCATTGCCGAAAATTATTT
>DMHB01000343.1 GCA_003449595.1 Microscillaceae bacterium
ATCTACACTCTTTCCCTACACGACGCTCTTCCGATCTGCTATCTTACATTATTTAGCCACTGGTTTTTTATGTGAGTATGGGCAAATACAAACAAGCGTTTCAATACCTCGAAACAGCCCTTACTTTGGACTTTGACAAACACCTCATTTTGTTTGATTATTTTCCTGAACTCGAAACCCAAAAGGCACTGTTTCGCATCATCGAGCAATTTAAAAAATCCTAATTCAATGAATTACAATTTACTGAACATTCCGGAGCGAACCACCAAGCCCCGTGAGTCGGGCTTGACTATGGTTATGGACAAAGGTCTGAGCATCCGCGAAGTAGAAGACTTGTTAGACGTAGCCGGCGACTATATCGATATGGTAAAATTGGGCTGGGCTACCTCGTATGTAACGCCCAAACTCAAAGAAAAACTGCAAATATATCGCGAGGCTGGTATTCCGTTTTATTTTGGCGGCACCCTGTTCGAGGCTTTCATTGTGCGCAACCAGTTTGAAGACTACCGCAAGGTGTTGGATGAATTTCAAATGACTTATGTCGAAGTGTCGGATGGGTCGCTGGAAATGCCCCACGACGAAAAATGTGGCTATATCCGCACATTGGCACAACAAGCGACTGTGCTTTCGGAAGTAGGCTCGAAAGATGCCGAAAAAATCTTAGCGCCTTACCAATGGATTGAGCTAATGCGCGCCGAATTGGAAGCCGGTGCTTGGAAAGTAATCGGCGAAGCCCGCGAGGCTGGCAATGTAGGCTTGTTCCGCGAAACCGGCGAGGTGCGCCAAGGGTTGGTCAAAGAAATTATCCACTCCATTCCGGCAGAAAAAATTATTTGGGAAGCGCCCCAAAAATCGCAACAAGTGTGGTTCATCAAGCTGGTAGGTGCTAATGTCAACTTGGGGAACATTGCCCCTGCCGAGGTCATTCCGGTCGAAACCATTCGGTTGGGCTTGCGTGGCGATACCTTCAGCCATTTTCTGAATGCCAAGGCTTAGGCTGTTGCATTCCATTCATAGATACATACTCATAGAAAAGGTTTTCGCGCAAGCGAGAGCCTTTTTTTATATATTTGGGTAGGAAAACAGCTCTGGGCAAGCACATAGGCAAAATGAAAAAAGCCTTGCTGAAGCCTTGGGTCTTCCTCATCGGATCATTTTTCATCTCAAAATAAGCCCGCCAAACCAATGGAATTATTCAAAACCTTTACCATTTTAATAGTCCTTGCAGCTGCCTTTGGTTACCTCAATGTGCGCTACTTGAAATTACCCACTACCATAGGCATTATGCTCATTGCGTTGTGCGCTTCTCTGGGCATTGTTGCCTTGGGCAGTTACTACCCGCTTCTATTCAAAAGTTCTGTCAGCTTGATCAGCGGCATCGATTTTTCAAAAATCTTGATGGAAGTCATGCTGAGTTTCTTGCTATTTGCAGGTGCGCTGCACGTCGATGTCAAAACATTGGCAAAAGAGCGCTACCCTATTTTGCTGTTTAGCACCTTGGGCGTATTAATTTCTACTTTTTTGGTAGGATACTTGATGTACTGGGGGCTGGCTTGGGTGGGTTTGTCTATTCCGTTTATTCACTGCCTGCTGTTTGGCGCGCTCATTTCGCCTACCGACCCCATTGCTGTTTTATCGATTTTGAAAGTGGCCAAAGTGCCCAAATCCTTGGAAATTAAAATCACCGGCGAATCGCTTTTCAATGACGGGGTGGCCGTAGTGGTGTTTCTGAGCATCTACCGCATAGCCGAGTTGGGCTGGGAAAACGTAGGGTGGCAAGCCATCGGTGTGTTGTTTCTGGAAGAAGCCGTTGGGGGCGTGTTGTTTGGCCTTGCCTTGGGGTATGTGGGCTATTGGTTGCTCAAATCCATCGATGCGTATAACGTAGAAGTGATTATTACGCTGGCGATGGTGATGGGTGGCTACAGCTTGGCTTCTACTTTGCACCTGTCAGGCCCCTTGGCGGTGGTAGTGGCGGGTCTGATTATGAGCGACCGAGCACGCATTTATGCGATGTCGGACACGACACGCGAATACGTTGACAAATTTTGGGAAATGATAGATGAAATTCTGAATGCGCTGCTTTTCTTGCTGATTGGGCTGGAAATTTTAGCCTTTAGTTTTGTCCATCATTATTTATCTGCCGGCCTTTTGGCGATTTTCGTTGTGCTTTTGGCGCGTTTGGTGTCGGTGGGCATTCCGATCAAACTGCTGAAACTCAAGCGCAATTTTATTCCCCACACCCTGACCATCCTGACTTGGGGCGGTTTGCGTGGGGGAATATCCGTAGCGCTGGCGCTTTCGCTGCAAACTTCGATGTCGCGCGAGGTGCTGGTTTCGATTACTTATCTGGTAGTAGTTTTTTCGATTGTAATACAAGGACTTACCATCAGCAAACTGATCGCTTACCTGAAGGTGAAGGAGTGAGCAATCTGTTAAGTTGGAAAACCAAATCTTCATTTTGAAACAAAGACTTGTTTAAACGAAAAAGGGATTCATCAAAGATTTACTTAAGTACCTTCATTCAGTTTATAAATTGCACTTGCTGGGTAGCTTTGGGAAGCAGGAAAGAGAAAAAGTATCGATTGGGAGGCAAAGAAAGCCTCATAAAGTTTCACGTAGGTGAAAAAAGACGCTATAATTTTGATAAATTTGACATAGCATTTGACTGAAAGTTTGTTCGCCGATGAAAAACTACTTTTGAAACAAGTCCTATTTTTTAAAACCTACAACAAAAATGGCCAAACAAAAACCATTGATCAAGGAAAAACCAATAGAAGTAACCCTTTGGGATGCCGCCAATAAATTGAGAGGAAGTGTTGAACCAGCCGAATACAAACACGTGGTGTTGAGCCTGATTTTCTTGAAGTTTGCCAGCGACAAGTTTGAAGAACACCGCGCCAAGCTGGTGGCCGAAGGCAAAGAAAAATATATAGAAATGCCTGAGTTCTATAATATGAACAATGTTTTCTTTCTGGAAGAAATCAGCCGATGGAGCTACCTGATAAAGAAATCGAAGCAAAACGACATCGCGCTCCTGATTGACACGGCCCTGCATACCATCGAGCAAAACAACAAAGCCTTGAAAGGAGCGCTGCCCGATAATTATTTTTCAAGGTTGGGGCTGGATGTTACCAAACTGGCTTCGCTGCACGACACCATCAACGACATTGACACCACCAAAGACCCCAAGCAAGATGTGGTGGGCAAGGTGTATGAATACTTCCTTTCTAAGTTTGCACTGGCCGAGGGCAAGGGCAAAGGTGAGTTTTATACGCCCAAGAGCATTGTAAACCTGATTGCCGAAATGATTGAACCTTACAAGGGCATCATTTATGACCCTGCTTGCGGCTCGGGCGGTATGTTTGTGCAGAGTATCAAGTTTATTGAAGCCCATCACGGCAACAAAAAAGAAATTTCTATTTACGGACAAGAATACACCAACACCACTTACAAACTGGCCAAAATGAACTTGGCCATACGAGGCATTAGTGGCAACTTAGGCGAAAAAGCGGCCAATACTTTTTTGGACGACCAACACAAAGACCTGAAAGCCGACTTTATAATGGCCAACCCGCCCTTTAACCAAAAAGACTGGCGCGCTGAAAACGAACTGATAGACGACCCACGCTGGCGGGGCTATGAGGTGCCGCCCAAAAGCAACGCCAACTATGCTTGGATTTTGACGATGGTGAGCAAACTCAGTGAAAACGGTGTGGCAGGGTTTATTTTGGCCAATGGCGCGCTGAGTGGCGGAGGCGAAGAATATAAAATACGCCGAAAGCTGATTGAGAATCATTTGGTGGAGGCCATTTTGGTGTTGCCACAGGATATGTTTTACACCACTAACATCAGCGTAACGCTATGGATTGTAAACAAAAACAAGAAAGCGCAAAGCAAACAAGTAGGTGACGAAACCCGCCACTACCGCGACCGTGAAAAAGAG
>DMHB01000385.1 GCA_003449595.1 Microscillaceae bacterium
TTTCTCAAAATTATCTTTTCCATATCTTTTTGCTATCCGATGTTTAAACATTAAGACAAAAGAGCTTCTAACTTTGGAAGCGCTTGTTCAGTAATCAGAATTTTATCAGCGTGCAAAGCATCGTATGTATTGAAAGTAGCATAAGTCAATACTTTTGACTTTGGTAAATTTCTACCTGATAAATAAACATTAGGCAAATGATCAGGCAACAAAAGTAAAACCTTGGTATTGTTGAGTTGTAATTGCTCAAGCATTTCCAAGAAGCGCTTTGTCTTAGGCTGATCAAAATTAAAATCTTCAACAATGGTAATGCTTGCGTCTTTTACTTTAGCAGACAAAACAGACTTGCGAGCTAAATCTTTAACTTTCTTGTTGAGTTTGAATCCATAATCGCGAGGTCGTGGACCAAAAACGCGACCACCACCAACAAATACAGGTGATTTGATACTGCCTGCACGGGCTGTACCAGTACCTTTTTGTTTCTTCAGTTTTTTGGTAGAGCCTGAAATTTCTGCGCGTTCCTTAGCTTTGTGCGTGCCTTGGCGCTGATTGGCCAAATAATGCTTTACGGCTAAATATACTACGTGTTGATTTGGCTCAACTTCAAAAACAGCGCTATTTAACTGGGCTTTTCTGCCGGTGGCTTTGCCATTTATACCTATTACTTCGAGTTCCATAATCTTACTTTTCAAGGATGACGAAAGAGTTTTTTGCCCCGGGGATAGAGCCGGAGATAACCAGCAAATTCTTTTCAGGGATTACTTTCAAAACTTTTAAATTTTGGATCTTAACACGCTGATTCCCGGTGCGGCCAGCCATACGAATGCCTTTGAATACACGAGAGGGATAAGAACAAGCACCGATAGAACCTGGGTGTCTTTGTCTGTTGTGTTGGCCGTGAGTTTGCCCCCCAACCCCACTAAAGCCGTGGCGTTTAACGACCCCTTGAAAACCTTTTCCTTTTGAAATTCCAATAACATCGACAAAATCACCTTCTTGAAATACTTCTTGTACAGTGATTTCAGCACCTAAATCATACGTGGTGTCGAAAGTTTTGAATTCAACGATTTTGAATTTGGGCGTGGTGTTGGCTTTTTTAAAATGTCCGAGCATTGGCTTGGTTACATTTTTTTCTTTGCGCTCACCAGCAGCAAGTTGCAGGGCGTTGTAGCCGTCCTTTCTTGTACCATCTTCATTCAAAGTACGCTTAACCTGCGTTACAACACAGGGATCCGCTTGAATGAGTGTACAGGCAACGTGTTTAACAGAGGCTCCTTCAGTGATGAAGATGCTTGTCATTCCGATTTTTTTACCTATAAAGCCTGACATTTTGGAGGTTTAGATATTCTGTTATTAACAATAAAAAACCGTTTTTGCCTTGTATGCAAAACGGACTGCAAAGTTAGAAAGTAAATTTTGTAAAACAATAGGTATAGCGAAACTTTTTTGTAAAACAATTTTCAAAAATGCTATGAAACATACCACTTTCCCTCTGCAATCAGTTTTACCTTGCCTCCAACAGAAACAATAATTTCATTTCCTTTCTTATCGGTTTGTACAAAAAGTTGTGAAGGACGCCCCATTTCATACCCCTGTTCTAAAATAATGGAATTATTGCGGGTTGTTTGCTCGAAGTTGTGTTTTGACAGATAAGCCCCTAAACAACCGGCTCCACTGCCAGTGGCAGCATCTTCGGGTAGTCCATAATACTCAATAAAAACCCGCACATTGAAATCGCTTTCGGTTAAGTAGGTTTCGGGGGTAAAGACTAAAATTGACTTGGCCTGCATTCTACTGATAAGCTTGTAGTAAGTCTCGCGCTCGATGTGCGCCGACTTGATCGCTTCTAATGAATTGAGCGGGACAATAATATGAGAAAGTCCGGTAGAAGTTTCTTGAATGGGAAACCGATGGTCGATATAACTTTCAGGAATAGAAAGTGATTTTGCTACAAGCTTAGCATCTAAGGCTTCTCCAAAAGTTGGACTAAGTTGCTGCACCCAAAATAAGCCTTGTGAATCGACTTCAATTTGAAAAGTGCCCGCTTTCAGTGCCAACTGAACACTTTCTTTACCGGAAAGATGTAGTATGTTTTTGGCAACATAGCTTGTACCTAAAGTAGGATGGCCTGCAAAGGCTAATTCACTGCGGGGGGTAAAAATTCGGACTGGAACAGGGCCTTCACCAGCCGTATGAGGCATAATGAAAGTGGTTTCCGAAAAGTTTATTTCTCCAGCAATAGCCTGCATTTCGCTATCAGCTATTGGGTTTTGTGAACAATCGAACACTGCCAATTGATTGCCTGAGTTTCTCACTTGTTCGTTAGAGAACACATCTACAATATAGAAATTGAGCGGAGTTGCCATAGAGTCAGAATAAAATAATTGATAAAGGTTTCAAAGATACACTTTGCATCAAAATATTTCAATTTATCCTTTCTGTTCAGATAAACTTCGCTAAATTGGTCTGCTTGAATAAAGGTTTTTGCCTTTATGTATTTTTCAAGATTTTACAATCAAAAAGATGTTAAAAAAAATAAGTCTGTTATTCATTAGTGTAGTGTTATTATCATTTATTACTACCGTGGCTTTGGCTCAAGGATGTAGC
>DMHB01000382.1 GCA_003449595.1 Microscillaceae bacterium
TATTGTTTGATTTGAAGTGCGCGCTGCTCTGATAATGTGTTGTTATCTGTGGTACTTCCTACATTATCGGTGTGTCCTTGAATTTCGATTACGAAAGTGGGATTGTCCACTAAAAAATCGAGCACCTGCGCCAAAGTTTCTTGTCCGTAGTTGTCAATTTGTGCTGTATTGGGATCAAAGAAGACACTGGGTACATACAAATCTGTGCGGTAATTGGTCGAAGTATATACTTTGTCGGTGGCAGTATGGGTGGTTTGCTGTAGGTTTTCCTGTTTGGAAACCTCCTTCTGGGCTACCATTTTTTGCAGCGAAGCAAGTTGGATATTCATTTCTACTTCGCGGTAAGCATTGGTTTCCGAAACATCCAACAACTCTTGAAATACAGCATATCCTTGGGCACTGGCTTTGAGCTGGTACTTCTGCCCGGCAGGCAAAAAAGCTTTGAAAGACCCATCTTTGGCATCGCTGCCAACAAGAGCCTGCAACTGGTTATTGGTTTCGGAGGCAAATTCAATCGAACTACCTAAGGGCAGTTGGGTTTGATCATCCGACACTTTTCCATATACCAGCACCACCGGCTTGGGTTTGGTAGCTGCCGAAGTAGCAATTCTAAAAATATCCTTGTCGCCAAAAGAATGTTCTGTAGAAACGGTGTATGCAAAATCGCCATCGACCGAAATGGTATAATGCAAATCTGTGCCTTTGCCATTGACTTCAGGGCCTAAGTTTTGCGGCTCGCTCCAATTCATCCAAGTGTCGTCCAATCGGTGCGTAATGAATACATCGGTTTCGCCATAGCCCGGACGGCCATTGGAGGCAAAGTAAAGGGTGGTATTGTCGGCAGCTAAAAATGGGGCAGATTCCTCGCCCAATGTATTGATCAAACTACCCAAGTTTTTGGGTTCAGACCAAGTACTGTCGGGCAAAATAAAGCTCACATAAAGATCATTGCTGCCAAAGCTATCGTCGCGCGCCAGCGACAAAAGCAGTACATTTTGGCCAATCGATAGTCGATAACTTACTTCGGTGGCATTGGTATAGTAATTTCGGATAATGACCGGCTTGGGTATTGCCCAACCTCTTTCGGTAAGATAAGTAATCGACATCCCACTCCCTCCATAACTACCATCCGGTTTGTAAAGATTGCCCACCAACATCGCTTTACCATCGGGACTTATAGAGGCTACATAGTTTGGCGCATCGTTGTTGAGTGGCGAGCCAATATTTTTGGCTGCACCCCAAGTTCCATCTTTTTGTAGTTCGGCATACCAAATATCTTGCTGTTTGCTGTCGCCGATATTGTGTGGATGACCACCGCGGCTAAAAAACAGCATTTTTCCATCTGGAGAGATCAGTGGCGCAGTTTCGCTGAAACCAGAGTTAATGCTACTGCCAAGGTTTTCTTTTTTCATGCCGGTTTGGGCATTTTCTACCAAGTTAATGGGGGAGTTTTGCCCCAAAGCAAGGGTGCAAAAAGTCCACAAAATCAAGGTATAGCTTATAATTTTTTTCATCACTTTCGAGCAATATTGGAGTTTTAGAAAGATAATAGCTACACAAAAAAAGCCAATCTATCGCAAAATTTAAACATAATTAGCTTTTTATTTCAACAAACACAAATAGCGAACCAATTGTTAGGGAAATCGCTCAGCAGCTTGCACGAGGTAATCCTGATACACACGTATCAATTCATCAAAATGCTCAGTCATAGGTATTTGATGCCGTTGGCACACGATTTCTACATTTCCTCTGCGCCAAAAATTAGCCGGGCAACATACCCAGACCCTCGATTTGCGGGCAATCAATCCTAACTCAAGCAAAGAGATGGGCGCTTGTGTTTCGGGATGAAAATACATCAAAACAGCCTTTGAACGCTCCAAACCGTTCAGCTCCCAGTTGACTTGCTCAACAAATTCAGGGTTGGTGGTACGCTGCACCCAGTTAGCATCCCAGTTTTGCCTACGGGGATTGAGTATATACCCTTGCCACGGTGCTAACAAACGAATGGCTTCTTCTTGCCAATTTTCAACTTGCCCCATGGCAATACTACCTGCTAAAAACACAGATTCTTGCTCGTCAAAATTAGCAGGAAGCGGTTCTGGTGAATAAATGACTTGCATACTTTGCTATCTAAATGGTTTATAGAAAGATACACAATATTTGAAGAGAAATAGCGCTAAGTGTCAAAAAATAAATCAGCAGCCAGTTGGTCGGCCAATAATTTCCCTGCCTGTGTAAGAATAATCACCTCGTCGTTTTGGAGTAATAGCTGTTGTTTCTCAAACCGCTGAACGGCTTGTTGTTGCTCTTCTCCTAATAAAAGTCCCGTTTCTTGTTGGATGACAGCCGGGTTCATCCCCCAAATTGTGCGCAATCCGGTCATAATCAGCTCATTGGCTCGCGATTCGGGGCTAAGTTGCTCTATGGTGGCTGGCAGTGTGTTGGTATGGAGCAAAGCCTTGGCATACAAGGCATTGTTGGCTATGTTATACTGCCGACGCCGCCCATCGAATGAATGCGCCGAAGGGCCTATGCCCAAATAAGGCACATTGCGCCAATACATACTATTGTGTTTGGCAAAATAACCTGGCTTGCCAAAATTCGATATTTCATATTGCACATAGCCCTCTGCACGCAGAAAATCCATCAAATATTCAAACTGTTGTGCAGCAATTTCTTCAGGTTGTGGCATTACTTTTTTGCGTCCAAAAACGGTGTTAGGCTCTATGGTCAAGCCATAAATAGAAATATGAGGAATTTGGTACTGAACCGCCAAAGTGCTTACATCTTGCCGAAACCTATCAAAACTTACTGTGGGCAAAGCATACATCAGGTCGGCGGTCAGATTATCAAAACCGGCTGCTTGGGCTTGTTGCAAACAAGTATGCGCCATTTGGCCGTTGTGTGCTCGGTTGAGGTAGGTAAGCGCTGCCTCGTCAAACGTCTGAATCCCGATGCTTAGGCGATTGATGCCCAACGCACGAAAGTCTTTCAACTTCTGCAGGTTGATATCATCGGGGTTAGCCTCTAAGGTAATTTCAATGTCGTTATCAAAAGTAAAAAACTGTTGGATATGGCTCAATATTTTCTCCAATTCACCCATAGAAAGTAGGGAAGGAGTTCCTCCACCAAAATAAATAGACTGTAATACCTGTGTGGGTAAATAGTTTTGCTGATGTGCGATTTCAGCACAAATCGCTTCCAGCATCTGTGCTTTCGTGCTTACATTTGTACTAAAGTGAAAATCGCAATAGTGGCAAGCTTTGGTGCAATAAGGGATATGAATGTATAGAGCCGACAAATGGGTAGTGCAATTGAAACATACAAATTTAAAACTGTTCGTGTAGATTGAAAGCTGGCAGGGCTTTATTTCTTTTTCTTTGCTGCTCGATGTGGGGCGGGCTATCTGCCAAGGCACAAGATAGCCTTCGGTTGCGCTATTTCTTTGGGGCGCTTGAGCCTCCCAAAAGTATTGGTAGTTTTATAGAAAAAAACGCTTTCGCTGATAGCGCCCAAGCCCACCTCATTGCCGGTCAAGTAGTTCAAAAACTACAAGATGCCTCTTATTTAGATGCCTCTTGTGATAGTTTGGTGTTTGCAGCGCCACAAATCTATTTATACTTTTCGCTTGGCGCTCCTTTTTTTTGGGCATCGCTTTCGCCGGGCAACTTAGCCCCGCTGCTTCAAAGCAAGATAAGTTTCAAACCCAAACAATGGCAAAATAGACCTTTTGAGTTCTCCGAGTTTCAACGATTGGCCGATGCCTTGGTGCGTTATTCCGAAACACAAGGCTATCCATTTGCTACGGTCAGGTTAGACTCGTTCCAAGTGAGCGGGCAGCAAATCAGTGGTGCCATTCAATACCAAAGTGGCCCTCTGATAGCATTTGACACCTTGCAAATAGCCGGTAATGTAAAAATAAAACCGGCTTTTTTGAGCACTTTTTTACGCATCCGAAAAGACAAACCTTTTGATCAAAATAGGCTGAACCAAGTTGCTATGAGTTTGCGACGATTGCCTTTTCTACGCTTAGTACAGCCTGTTTCGGTCAAGTTTCAGGCAGGGAAAGCCTACCCTCAAATACTGTTAATGCCTCAGAAAAGTGGCCAAGTAGATGGTATTTTGGGTGTTTTGCCCAACCAAGAGCGCCCCAACGAAGTTTTGCTAACCGGCGAGTTCAACTTGCAGCTCAACAACCTTTTCCAAACAGGCAAAATTTTCAAAGCCCAATGGCAACGTCTCCGCCCTGAAAGCCAATTATTGCAAATTGAGTATGAACACCCTTGCCTGTTTCGCACCAACCTTGACCTTCAATTCAAATTTTACCTTCTACGTGAAGACTCGTCTTTCCTCAATTTAGACCGCCGTTTGGATTTGTTATACGCCTTGCCCAATGCAACCCGTGTAGGCCTATTTGCCTCTTATAAACAATCTACCGCAGGAACTTCGGCGCAAACCGTCCGTACAGCCACCATACTACCTCCCTTTGCCGATACAGAAGTGTTGATGTATGGATTGACTTATGAAAAAAAGGATTTGGACGATTTCTTTTTCCCCAAAAAAGGGAAGAATATCCGCTTCGACATAGGCATCGGCAACCGCAATGTGCTCAAAAATCCTTTACTCTCCGATAGTTTATACCGCGACGTTATTTTATCGTCGCCTCAAGTAAACCTTACTATACTCTACCAACAATATTGGCGGCTTTCGCGGCGAAGTATTTTCACTATGCGCGCCATGGGAGGCTATATTTTCAACAATAGTTTATTTCTAAATGATTTATTTCGCTTGGGCGGATTAAATAACCTGAGAGGGCACAATCAAAATCAATTTTTTGCCTCGGGCTACGGCATTGCTACCATAGAATATCGCTTTTTTATAGAACAAGAAACCTATTTCTACCTGTTTTACGATCAAGCTTTATTGCAGCGCCAAGTATTGCAAAACCTCACGCAAGACACCCCCTTAGGCTTTGGAGTAGGATTAAGCTTCTCAGTAAAAGCCGGTATTTTAAATTTTGTGTATGCCTTGGGGCAATCCAACGAGCAAAGCATTAGTTTTGACCGTTCTAAAATACACTTCGGTATAGTCAGCCGATTTTAGCTGTATATTTGCAACCTAATCGAACAAATAATGCTGCTTCATCCCTTTTCTTGTAAATTCAATTTGGCTCGTTTATGCTTGCTGGGACTATTTTTTTGCCATTTCGTCCTGTCGGCGCAAGCTACCGGCTTAGGAGAAAGCCCCACCGACGAACTCGTGGTGTATGACTTGGCCCCTACTGTTCAAATATATGATGTACAAACCCAGAAATTCATCCCCTTTGGATTAGGTAAATCTACTCCGTTTACGCTGGCAGGTTTGTGGTTAGATACAGAGCAATATGCTGGTTATGCGCTAAAAATCAATACACTTGAGACAAGCTACCTCCTAATTGACCAAAAAGTATGTGCCAAATTTTCTCCTAATCAAACACAATGGTTTCAAATAGATAGTTTAGCCAAACATCACGCAAGTTCCAAAATATGGCTGCTGTTTTACTATCCAGATAAACAAACCCAACTTCCCGGTTGTCAAATTTCACAAGTATCTACTGCTAACACAAAACAAGCTACTCCTCTCAAAAAAAACACCCTTGATGCACAAAGCCTTCACGCCTTACATACTGAGCTGGTGATTGTGTACGGGTTAATATTATTAGCCATCTATGTTCTGCTACGGGGCACCCTGCAAAAAACCTGCCCGGTGTTTGCGAGTATTTACAGCAATTTTCACTCTTACCTTTC
>DMHB01000247.1 GCA_003449595.1 Microscillaceae bacterium
GTGCTAACATAGGCTTGATAGACATGGCCAGAAAGTCAGGAAACCAGTTAGAATATGATGTAGTACGAATAGATGATGAAAACTCGTTCTTTTCGCTTTGTGTTAAAGTGGATAAAAATAAAGTAATGCAAGATTAATTACATATAACATATCAAATGGATAATTTCTATATTGAAGGCTCCCATTATATTCCTCAAATCAATTTTGTTGCTGATACCGGTGTATTGGAAATATCCGGTGAATCGTATCATGAATACACACTTGAATTTTTTCAGCCAATTTTTGATTGGTTGAAAAAATATACTGAAGAAGAAGGGAAGAAAATTACTTTAAACTTTAGGATGACATATTTCAATACCAGTTCTTCAAGGAGATTTTTAGAAATAATGAATCTATTAGAAGATTATCACTTCAGCAAAAGTGGTGATGTTACTATTAACTGGTATTATGAAATTAACGACTTAGATATGTTAGAAAGTGGAGAAGAGTATGCGGAAGATGTTCGCGTACCCTTTCATTTAATCAGCTATGAAAACAATTAAATAGAAGTTGCAATCTTTTCGTGTAACAGTGGGGCTACTGACTTAACAACCAAAAATTCGTCACGGATATCCATCACATTTATATGTGTATTTGTGGCGAAAATTTTTTCAAATACTTGGCTGTTTTTTATTTTTTCAACTGCATTGTTGCTAAATAGTCCGTGCGTAGTA
Organism: Microscillaceae bacterium; assembly: GCA_003449595.1. Classification (GTDB taxonomy): domain Bacteria; phylum Bacteroidota; class Bacteroidia; order Cytophagales; family Microscillaceae; genus UBA8158. The sequence continues at coordinate 714 of DMHB01000247.1, forward strand.
ATGGCATACAACTTACTAGCACCTGCTTGCCTATATGCTTCACCGGCCTGAATTAACGAACCACCAGTTCTAATCATATCATCGTACAAAATAACGGTTTTGCCAACAACATCGGCATTGATGCCTGTAACCAAGGTATTGTCTCCACTCAGACGTCTTTTGAATACAAAAGCAGCGTTTACTCCCATATCATTGGCAAGCGATTCAACCCATTTAGCTCTTCCTGCATCTGTACAGGCTAATACAAAATCAGTTCCGGCTATCTCTTTGCAGATTTGCATAATAAGTGGTTTGCAGTATAAGTGCATAGCGTGAATACTTCCCTCAAAATAATGAGGCAACCCTTCGCTGTGCAAATCCATCAAAATAAGATGATTGCCCTTGTTGGTGGTTGGAATAGAAGAAAAAAGACGCGCACGTGTTTTAGCTGTAACAACTTCCCCCTTTTTGACAGCACGCTCCATGGTTGAATAACCAAAATAGGGTATAATCAAAGTGAGCTTGTCTGCTCCTTGTTTGGCAAAAGCACAGGCTAAGTCGTAAATTTCAAGTGTATCTTGATCGGATACGGTTCCACCTAATAAAAAGACTTCCTGATGATGTATGTCAGTAAGGATGCGCATGTAACGCTCGCCATCCGGAAAGAAACTAATTTCTAAATCTCCGTTTTTTAGATCACCCCATTGCAAAAGCTGCTCTTTAAGATATTGATATTTTAAAGTGCTGAACAGTATTTTTTGCGTCATAGTTTGTTGCAATGCTAATTTTTTCTAAATCCACTCAAGGTAAGCCCAATGCCACCGACAAGTAAGGTGGTAATTAAAATCAATTCGAAGGCTGACATGGTTCTCAGGGTAAACTGAAGATTGGTGATTATGCCAAAAAAAAGTAGTCCTAAGCCACCCACAGCCAATAACCATCCTAAGAAATTACTTGAATCGTAAAAAATTAGCCCAATACCAAAAATAAATGGAATTAGCACATAGCCGGTGGTTAGGTTAAATCTACCAACCGTCATGAGGGTTTGATATGTGTTGAAGAAGTTAAATACATACACAGAATTTAAAAATAGGTATCCACCGGCAATGGTCATAATGAGGCCAATGAGTAGTCTGTTTGTTGAATTTCCCATGGAAAATAAATTAGTTTGATTTGATTAGAACCCATCGGTGGCATCATCACCTCGCCAATCAGCTACACCGATTTTTTTTCCTGACTCTTGCTGGTTAAAAATTAACTCTACCCTCCCAATGTTATCTCTTTCTTCAACTAAATACTTCTTCTCACGTAAAGCGTTTTTTAAAATTTCTGAAAAATCAGCACTTCTTTCCATAAATATTTTGTCGGGCAGCCATTGGTGATGAAATCGTGCTTTGTTGACAGCCTCTTCAGGCGAACAACCGAAATCGATTAGGTTTAATAAGATTTGAAAAACAGAGGTAGTAATGGTTGAGCCTCCCGGAGTTCCTACAACAGCCCAAAGTTTTCCTTCTTTTTCGACAATGGTGGGAGTCATTGAACTAAGCATACGTTTGCCGGGGGCAATTGCATTGGCTTGACTACCTACTAAACCATATAAATTAGGAGCATTGGGCTTGGCGCTAAAATCATCCATTTCGTTATTGAGCAAAAAACCGGCTTCTTTCACTACTACTTTTGACCCATAAGCGCCATTTAAAGTAGTAGTAGCTGCTACTGCATTGCCCCAACTATCCAAAACCGCATAGTGGGTTGTTTCTTCACTTTTTGTTGTGCTTTGAAACTTGCCAGCCTGTATGTTTTGTGAAGGTGTTGCCTGTTGCCAATCAAAGTCTTGCATCCTGTTTTTTAAATACAAAGGACTCAAAAGGCTATCCAAGGGTATGGAAACAAAATCGGGATCACCAAAATAAGTGGCTCTATCGGCATATGCCCTGCGTTCGGCCTCAACCATAATTTGTATGGCTTCGGGAGCATGTATATTGTATTTTTCTAATTGAAAAGGCTCGACCATTGCCAACATTTGTAACAACAAAGCGCCGCCCGCAGAAGGAGGTGGCATAGTGATTATCTTGTGTTGTTTATAAAATCCTACAAGTGGTTGCCTCCATACTGCTTGATATGATTTTAAGTCTTCCAAAGAAATAAGGCCTTCCGCTGTTGCCATTTCTTTTACTATGGCGGCAGCTGTTTTGCCTGCATAAAATCCGTCGAAGCCTTTTTTAGCTATTCTTTGAAGGGTTTTTGCTAAGGCTTTGTGGGGCAATACATCGTCTTTTTGCCAATCACGCATAAGGTTAACCAAATAAGGTGTATGCGTATTGTGCTGTAAGAAATCGTTTTTATATTGATTGAGGTTAGAAGCTTCGCGTTGAGTAAGAGGAACACCTTTTTTGGCTAAATCGAGGGCAGGTTGTACTAAATCTTTCCAAGGTAGAGAGCCTTTGGCTTGGTGTAGGGCAACCATACCGGCTACTGTGCCAGGGACACCTGCTGCTAAATGCCCATAACGACTTTTATTGGCGACTGCCTCTCCATTTTCATCGAGATACATATCGCGGTTGGCCAACAAAGGAGCTTTTTCTCTGTAATCCAATGCTCGATATTCACTATTGGCATCTCGAAAAACTAACAGACCACCTCCTCCAATATTACCGGCAATGGGATAACACACGGCGAGGGCAAATTCGACAGCAATAGCTGCATCAAAAGCATTGCCTCCTTTTTGCAAGATTTCTTTCCCTATTTGTGTTGCCAAAGGATGCGCTGAAGCTACGACAGCTTGGTCAGCTACTACCGTCTTATGTATCTCTTGTGCTTCACTTGGGATGCAAGGAAATATGCACGACAGCAGACTGCATATCAAAAAAAATGACCTAAAAGATAGCTTCAGAGGCATCCACATTGCCATATTGTTATACTAAAGAAATTTCAAATTGTACTAAATCGATAAAATCACGCACGCGTTGCGAAATTCTATCAGCACTGATTCCTTTCAAGCCTTCGGGTCCAAACTTGGCTACACAGAAAGAAGCCATCGCTGAACCATAAATCACTGCCCGTTTCATATTGTCGAAGCTAATGTCATCGGTTTGTGCTAAGTATCCTAAAAACCCACCTGCGAAAGTATCGCCGGCACCGGTTGGGTCGAATACTTCTTCGAGTGGCAATGCCGGAGCAAAAAATACTTGCTTGCTATCAAACAATAAAGCACCGTGCTCGCCTTTCTTAATGATCAAGAACTTAGGCCCCATCTGAATAATTTTGGCAGCAGCCTTTACAATGGAATACTCACCAGATAATTGTCGGGCTTCTTCGTCATTGATAGAGAGCACATCAACCAATTTAAGAGTTTCTTTCAGTTCAGGCAGAGCTGTTTCCATCCAAAAATTCATGGTATCCATCACAATAAGTTTGGGTCTTTGCTTTAAACGCTGGATTACAGTTTTTTGAATTGCGGGGGTCAAATTGCCTAACAAAAGATATTTACAATCTTGATAACTATCGGGGATAATGGGGTCGAAATCGGCCAAAACATTTAGCTCGGTGGCTAAGGTATCGCGCGAGTTCATATCCATATGGTATTTTCCTTTCCAAAAGAATGATTTTTGGTCTTTTTTAACTTGCAAGCCATCAGTACCTACCCCGTGTTCTTTAAAATTATCGATTTCAGATTGAGGGAAATCGTCGCCAACAACCGCCACGATATTGACTTTGGGAGCAAAATAAGAGGCAGCTAAGGCAATATAAGTGCAAGAACCGCCAATGATTTTTTCGGCATTGCCAAAGGGGGTTTCAATACTATCAAAAGCTACGGTACCAACAGAAAGTAATGACATAAGAATTAATTTGTGTAATAAATTTATGAGATAATGCGAATCAAAATCAAGATGATGGTGCAAAAATAGTTCTATTTTTGAAATAGATGGATGATTGGTTCAGATAATCACCGTAGAATTTTGGGT
>DMHB01000435.1 GCA_003449595.1 Microscillaceae bacterium
GCTCTTCCGATCTGAGGCTTAATACTTGGTATATTAATACAAGTTTAGGACACAAAGTCTTTCAAGTATTGGCATAGCGACTATCTTTTAGGTGATTTTATATTGATTCAACAACTCGATTAACTTTTCCACTTCTTTGTTGCATAGCTCGGCAAATACAAGAAAATCATCCATTTTTGTTGCATTTACAGGTTTCTTTCAGGAAAAATATCCTTGCAATCCACTTCAAAACCTGCCAACAAGCGCGAAGTCATCTTCCCTTGTTCGGCTATAAATTGATGCAATTGGTATTGCTGATTCTCCAAATAAAATATTTCCACTACTTGATTGGCAGGGTCAATCAGCCAATACTCTTTGACGCCATACTGCTCATACAGTTTCTTTTTTTCCTCACTATCGCGATAGAAAGTGGAGGGGGAAATAATTTCTACCAACAAATCAGGCACACCCTCAAAGCCACGTTTAGTCAAATACTTCAAGTTTTCTTGCGCAATGAAAACAATGTCAGGTTGTACCACATTATTATCATCTAATATGACATCAAAAGGCGCAAATAATACTTCTCCTCTTTGATTTTTTTTGACAAACAAATGCAGGTCAGAACCTAAATTACGTGAAATTTTTTGGTGTTCTGTGTTGGGTGCCGGCGACATAAAAAGTTGATTTTTAATGATTTCGCAACGGGTTTCAGGGGCAAACGCTTCTACGAGTTCAGGATATGTCCAAAGTCTTTCAAGCATTGGCATAGCGGCTATCTTTTAGGAGACTTTATATTGATTCAACACCTCAATTACCTTTTCCACTTCTTCGTTACTCAGCTCGGCAAACATAGGCAGCGAAAGACAATGCGCGGCCAAATACTCGGCCTGTGGGCAATCGCCCGGCTGGTAGCCCAAATGCGTGTATGCTTTTTGCAGATGACAAGGCACCGGATAATGTAAACCCGGAAACACCTGGTTTTGCTGCAAATATTGCATCAAATCATCACGGTTGTCGGTGGTGATGACAAACAAATGATATACCGAATCTGCGAAAGCGGGCTGGGCTTGCATTTTGATATGGGGGTTGGTGATACCCTGCTGGTACATTTTCGCAATTGCTTTTCGGCGTGCATTCCAACCATCGAGGTAAGATAGTTTTACATCCAAGCTGGCGGCTTCCAATCCACCCATCCGCATATTAAAGCCTATTTCGTCGTGGTAGTAGCGCACCGTAGAGCCGTGGCTGCGCAGGCTATGCAGGTGTTTTACATAGTTTTCGTGGTTGGTCGTGATGCCACCGGCCTCTCCATAAGCGCCCAAATTTTTGCCCGGATAAAAACTAAAGCAAGCCATTTCGCCAAACCCGCCAACACGCTTGCCTTTGTAATAAGCACCGTGGGCTTGCGCGGCATCTTCTACCAAAAACAGGTTGTGCTGCTGGGCAATGGCTTTGACCGCATCCACATCGAAAGGTTGGCCGTAGAGGTGTACGCCAGCAATGGCTTTGGTTTTGGGCGTAATTTTTTCTGCTATTTTCGAGGCATCGATTTCCCAAGTGTCGCTGGTGCAGTCCACAAAAACAGGCGTTGCTTGGCAGTAGCTCACCCCCCAAGCGGTGGCTATAAAAGTATTGGCCGGTACAATGACTTCGTCGCCCGGGCCGATGCCTAATGCCAACATAGCCAAATGCAAGGCAGAAGTGCCATTGTTTACCCCAACGGCATATTGGGTGTCGCAATAGGCGGCAAAATTCTTTTCAAATTGCTCGACGTATTTACCACCCGAAAAGGCTGTGTCGTTGCAAACCTCTTCAAAACGGGTAAAGATTTCTTGCTTGATTTGTGCGTATTGCTTTTTGAGGTCGAGAAAGGGAATATTCATACAGTGAAAGGCTAATGCAAAAGTGAAATATAGGTTGCCAAATTAAAATAGCTTTATTGCTCAATATAACGCAATATTTTCGCAGGGTTGCCTGCCAAGGCAAAATCTCCCTTCCCAATCAAAGTCTTGGCTGTAGCCTATTTATGCGGCACCACAGCCATCGTAATACGGCTGATGCACACCAACTTACCGTTGTCGTCGGTGATGCGGATTTCCCATACTTGGGTGGCGCGGCCTACGTGTACGGCGGTGGCTTTGCCCCATACAAAACCCTCTTTGACCGAACTAATGTGGTTGGCGTTGATTTCAAGCCCTACGCAACGCACCTGGGTTGGGTCGGAGGCCAACCAAGCCCCCGTGCTGCCCAAGGTTTCGGCCAGTACCACTGAGGCGCCGCCGTGCAATATCCCGAAAGGCTGGCGGGTGCGCTCGTCCACAGGCATTTTGGCGCATACATAGTTATCTCCGATTTCAGTAAATTCGATGCCCAAAAAAGTTGGCATATTGGCTTTGGCTTGTCCGTTGAGCATTTCGACGGTGATGGCAGGATTAAACATAGTTTTCTAAAAGATTTGTGTGACTTTTCTTGGATTTGGGTATTTTCGCACCCGCAAGTTGGACTAAACAAGTAATAATATTTCAAAAAAACAATTCAACAAGATGAAGTTTTATAGCAAGTATGCTTTTTATGGTGTTTGTATAATTGCCCTCGCGGCCTGTTCTTCAGGTGGCAAAGGCTCAGAAGGGAAAAAAACTGCTGCCGCTGATTCGCTCAAAGGCAAAGACATCAAACAAGAAAAGGCACGACCTACCGACCGTACTTTCAATGATATGGGGCGCTTCATAGCCGGTTTGCCTTCGGAAGAGGGGAGCAAAATGGCGGCCTACGAGAAAGACGTTGCTTGGCAAAACTATGTAGCCTCGGCCAACAACCAGTGGGCAGGCATCAACAAAAAGTTTGAGGTAATGGCCAAATGGCGCGACGAAGAACTCAAAGCTCCTACCAAGGCCGGCGGCCTGTTGTTTTATCCTTTCAGTGGGCCTGATTTCTTACACGCAGCTGCCTTTTTCCCTACTGTCGAAGAGGTTGTAATGATTGGCTTAGAGCCGATTGGTTCGCTGCCCGATTTTGAAAAAATCAGCAAAAAAGGGATGGGAGGCTATTTCAATGGCATTCAGCGCGGTTTATTCAGCATTTTGGGGTTGAGTTTTTTCCAAACCAACGATATGGCCAACGATTATACCGGCAGGGTTAACACCGATGTAGATGGCACGTTGCCCGCCTTGATGTTGTTTGTGGAGCGCACCGGCCACAAAATTCTGTATTACGAAAAAGTAGCCATTGCTGCCGACGGCAAACTCATTCCGGCAACGGAAATCAAAGTAGCCGACCCCAAAAAAGACACCACTTACTATGGCACCCGCATCGACTACCAAGCGCCCAACAGCGACAAACGCCATAGCTTGTACTATCTCGGTCTGAACCTGTCTAACGACCGCTATATGGGCTTGGGTGGCTTGAACCAGCGCAGCGATTTGCTCAACTACCTCAAAAGTTTGAATATTACTTCTACCTACCTCAAATCGGCTTCTTTCCTAATGTATAAGCCTTATTTTTCCATCATCCGCGACTTGATTTTGGAAAAAGCCAAGTTTGTACTACAAGACGACTCGGGAATGGCTTTTGAAAACTTTACCAAGGGCGGCAAATGGGATATTACACTATTTGGCGTATATGCAGGCCCTATTCCGTTGTTTTCCAATTATTGGCAAAACGACATCGCGCAGGCTTACAAACAAGGCACGTACCCGGTGCGCCCTTTGCCTTTCGGGATTGGCTACCAATATCGCCAAGGGTCTTCTAATTTGATGTTGGCCACCAAAAAATAAAACGGTCTATTATTCACCAAAAACCCCTGAAAATTATCCAAATCTTCAGGGGTTTTTCTATTATACAGAGGAGGCTACTTGCCAAACTGCACCACTTTCTGCGTAGCCAAGGCTTGAATTTGCTCGTCTGTCAAACCGGCCTCACGCAAAATGGCCAGTGTGTCTTCGCCCATCAAGGGGGGAGTCCAAGCAGGTTGGGCTTGGGTAGCCGAAAATTTCAGCGGTACGCCGATGGTTTTCAGTTTGCCAGCTGTGGGGTGTTCCATTTCCACTACCATTTGGCGGGCTTTGACGTGCGGATCGTGCTCTACTTGTGCGGTATCGTAAACAGGGTTCAGCATTACGTCGTGCTCGATGCCCAAGGCGGTCCAATAAGCCGCATCGCGCGAGCGGAACAGCTCGGTCAGTTCGGCTTTGTATTGCGCCAAAGTGGCCTTGTCGGGAGCTAAAATGCGTCCTTTCCATTCGGGCTTGCCGACCACATCGCAAAACTTAGCCCAGAATTTTTCTTCCAGCGTACCCAGCGCCATATATTTACCGTCTTGCGTAGGATAAATGCCATAGTTCACCAAGCCTCCCGAAAGGAAAGCCTCGTCGCGGGGTTGTGGCTGCTGGGTGGCCGTATGCAGCGAAAAAGGATTGACCGACAGCGGCATCACCCCATCCATCATCGACACATCGACAAATTGCCCCTCGCCGGTGCGTTGACGTGCATAAACAGCTGACAAACAAGCAATGACGGCCATATACGAACCTCCGGCAATATCGGCTATTTGCACCAAAGGCACCTGCGGCGCTTCGTTTTGGTTGCCCGAAAGCAGGCCCGCATAGCTGATGTAGTTCAAATCGTGGCCTGCCAGTTGGGCATAAGGGCCGGTTTGGCCGTAGCCGGTTACCGATACATAAATAATTTTAGGATTGATGGCTTTGACCGAAGCAAAATCAAGCCCCATTTTGGCCATCACGCCCGGACGAAATTGCTCGATGAAAATATCCGCCGTCTGGATGAGCTTGGTCATTACTTCCTTGCCTTGCGGAGTGGCATAGTCGAGCAACAGGCTGCGTTTCGAGCGGTTGAAGGCCAAATAACCGGCAGATTCGCCGCCTATGTGTGGCGGGAAATCGCGGGTATAATCATAAAAAGTAGGCGACTCAATTTTGATGACCTCAGCCCCCATATCGGCCATCATCATCGTAGCCAGCGGGCCGGGCAGCAAGCGGGTAAGGTCTAACACCCGCAACCCTTGCAAAGGGCCATTGGCGGGCTTGCGCGAAGCAGTGCCTTTGAGTTCGGCGGGTTGGGCAGTTTCACCGGCTTGCAATGCCTCGGGCGAAAAACGTTCGAACAACTTCGTAAATTCCATCATAGCGCCGATGTTGCTTACTTTCAGCTTGCCCATGGTCAGCGCCATCATCGGGTTGGCTTTGCCCAGTTCCAAATCGACATAGGTTTGGGGGCTGGTTTTCACCACACATTGTGGCGTGCCTATCAGGCCGGTTTCTACATTACATTGGCCGTTTTGCACCGACACGGTATATTGCAGGCTTTCGCCGGATTTTTTGTCAGTAAAATCGAAATGAAGAACAGCTTCATAGTTGCTTGCTTTGTGGGCTTTGAAGCGCTTGGGCAGACTATTGAAAATATCTTGCGGGGTGATGGTTTGTTGGCTCATAAGCAAAAGACGGGTGTTTGTTGTTGTAGATGTTGTTTAGTTGGGCGCAAAGATAAAGGCTTTTTGAAAGTGTGCAATTGCAGACAAAAACCCAGCGCGGTGCAGATTGTTTCGAGTAGGTATTTCCGCCTGAAAACAAAAGCATCTTTTTCGCATCGCTGCTCACTGTTTTGCCAAACCCCGCCAGCTTTGCTATATTTGCACCACCAAATCAAACCCTTTAAACCAAAAAAACTATGGCATTGGCAGTTGGCGACAAAGCGCCCGCATTCGAAGGCAAAAACCAAGCAGGCGAACCCATCAAATTGGCTGATTATGCAGGCAAAAAAGTGGTCTTGTATTTCTATCCCAAAGACAATACCCCGGGCTGCACTGCGCAAGCCTGCAACCTGCGCGACAACTACGAAGCCTTGCTACAAGCCGGTTATGTGGTGCTGGGTGTAAGTGTGGACGATGAAAAATCGCATCAGAAATTTATTGAGAAATTCAGCCTTCCTTTTCCGCTTATTGCCGACACCGACAAAGTAATCGTAGAGCAATTTGGCGTTTGGAAAGAAAAATCGATGTATGGCAAAAAATATATGGGCATTGAGCGCACCACTTTTGTCATCGATGAGCAAGGTGTCATTACGCAAATCATTAACAAAGTAAATACAGACAATCACACTGCGCAAATTTTGGCTTAGGCCAAAGGTTTGGGTGGTTTTTTGAAATAAAATGTATGCCTACCATCGAAGAATTAAAAGCAACGGCCTTGCAAGTGCGCCGCGACATTGTGCGAATGGTCTATGAAGCCCAATCGGGACACCCGGGCGGCTCGTTGGGTTGCACCGAACTGTTGGTGGCGCTGTATTTTCACACGCTGCGCTACCAACTGCCTTTCCGGATGGATGGCCAAGGCGAAGACCTATTTTTCCTTTCCAATGGCCATATTTCGCCTGTTTGGTATAGTGTGCTGGCGCGTGCTGGCTTTTTCGACAAGCAAGAATTGGCCACTTTTCGCAAGATTGACTCGCGCCTGCAAGGACATCCGGCCACAGCCGAGCACTTAGATGGCATACGGGTGGCTTCCGGTTCTTTGGGGCAGGGGCTTTCGGTGGCACTGGGGGCTGCGCAAGCCAAAAAACTAAACGCTGACCCGCACCTGGTGTATGTGCTGATGGGTGACGGCGAACAGCAGGAAGGCCAAATTTGGGAAGCGGCGATGTATGGCGCGCACCACCAAGTGGATAACCTTATCGGGATTATCGACTGCAACGGCCAGCAAATCGATGGACCGGTGCAAAAGGTGATGAACCTCCAAGACCTGCAAGCCAAGTGGCGTAGTTTCGGATGGGAAACCCTCGATTTGCCGCAAGGCAACGATATGGCCAATGTGTTGGATGCCCTGCAAAAAGCACAAACACTGGCAGGAAAAGGCAAGCCCATTGTGATACTAATGCAGACCGAAATGGGCTATGGGGTAGATTTTATGATGGGCAGCCACGAGTGGCACGGCATCGCGCCCAACGCCGAGCAATTTGAGCGTGCAATGCAACAACTGCCAGCCACCTTGGGCGACTATTAGTTTAGATTTGAAATTTTGAATATTTTTTGAGACAATTTCCGCTTGCACTTTGCTTATTAGGTGTTTTATGGGCTTGCCAATCGGCAGATAAAAAACCCGCCGACATCATCCACAAAGACCGAATGGTGGACATCCTGACCGAGTTGCACTTGGCCGAAGCCCGCGCTGCCGGGGCGCGTATGCGCTCGCCCGATTCGACCCAAGTACTTTTTCTCAAGATGCAAGACTTCGTATTGAAAAAATATGGGTTCACCAAGGCGCAGTACTACAAAAGCTATGAGTATTATATGACCGCTATGGTCGAAATGGATGAAATTTATGCCAAAGTAGAACGCCGACTCGACAGCATGGACAAAGCGACGCCGCTTACTGCGCAGCCGCTCTTGCAAGACAAAGAAATGATTGCCTTGTGGACCAAAGCCATCAAAGCGTTGCCCGAATATCAAGGCGACGAACTAATGTTTTTTGAAGGAGGCCGCGTAGGAAGCAAATCGGCACCCATTCAGCAGTCGATCGACCAGATTTATAACATTCAGGCCAACTTCCAAACGGCTCAAGCAGAAGCAGCCAACCTGAATCAACCCGAAGTAGCCATCGTGTATAAAATGGCGGTTACTTATTATTTAACACAACAACAAGCTGCCGCTGCCGCGAACAACAAATAAGTTGGTCAACGCGGCCACTGAGCACTTGTTTTATTTCAACACTAAGATTTATGTTATACCCTAAAGATACTATTGAAGAAAAATTAGGTTTTGATAAAATCCGCCAATTGCTCAAAGAAAACTGCATCAGCGTTTTAGGGCAAGATTTGGTGGACGAAATGCAGTTGAGCACTGACTTGGAATTTATCCAACTGCGCATCCGGCAAACCGACGAGTTTAAGAAAATTTTAGAAAGTGGTGTCAATTTCCCGCAGCAGCACTACCTCAATGTATTGCCTTTTTTAGACAAAATTTTGATCGAAGGGGCTTTCTTGGATGAGCGCGAGTTTGACGACCTAAAGCTGTCGCTGCGCACCATTTTTGCCTGTACTTCCTTTTTTGAACAGGTTACCGAAGTCAGCTACCCCTTGCTGCGCGACTTAGCCTTGGAGGTGGAAGTAGATAAAAAACTGCTCAAACGCCTCGAAAACGTCATCGACGACCGAGGACTGATGCGCGATACGGCCTCGTCGGAGCTGAATATGCTCCGCAAAGAGATTGTGGACGAGCAAAGCCGCCTGCGCCGCAAAGTAGAGCAGATATTGAGAAGTGCCCAAAAAAACGGCTTTACCGATGAAGAAGCCAATTATACCATTCGCAATGGGCGTTTGGTGATTCCGGTGCTGGCCGAGTATAAGCGTAAAATTCCGGGTTTTATTCACGATGAATCGGCCACCGGGCAAACCGTGTTTTTAGAGCCTACCGAAATTTTAGAGCAAAACAACCTCATCAAAGAATTGGAATACCGCGAGCGCCGCGAGGTAATCCGCATTTTGACTGCTTTGACCGCCGAGCTGCGGCCTGCGCATTCGGCCTTGAAAAAAGCCTATGGCTATTTGGCCTTGATCGATTTTATTCGTGCTAAAGCCAAATTGGCTGTTAAAGTCAATGCTTTTTTGCCCGAGCTACAAGCCAAACCTACGCTGCAATGGCACCAAGCGCAGCACCCGTTGCTTTATCTTTCGCACCAAGCGCAGCAAAAGCCTACGGTGGCGCAAGACATCCGCTTGGTGGACAAACAACGCATCTTGATCATTTCGGGGCCTAACTCGGGCGGGAAGTCCGTTACCCTGAAAACCATCGGATTGCTGCAATATATGTTGCAATGCGGCTTGCTTATCAGCGTAAGCGAAGGCTCGAAAGCTGGTATTTTCAGAGATATTTTCATCGACATTGGCGACGAGCAATCGTTGGAAAACGACCTGAGTACGTATAGCTCGCACCTGCGCAATATGAAATATTTCTTGCGCTTTGCCGATAACCGTACCTTGTTTTTGATCGATGAATTTGGTGCAGGCACCGAACCCACCGCCGGGGCGGCCATCGCCGAGGCCATTTTGGAAAAGCTACACGTGCAAAAAGCCTTTGGGGTGATTACGACACACTATACCAACCTAAAGGTATATGCCCAAGAGCACGAAGGATTGGTAAATGGCGCGATGCGTTTCGATGCGGCCAATTTAGAACCTTTGTACCAGTTGGAAATTGGCAAGCCGGGTAGCTCGTTTGCTTTTGAAATTGCCCAAAAAATTGGGTTGCCTCAGCCGATTTTGCAGAGCAGCCGCGAGAAAATGGGCCAAGAACAAGTGAATCTGGAAAAATTGCTGCGTGAATTAGACTCCGAAAAGCAAAGCTTAATGGCTCAAAATCAGCAACTTACAGCTAATAACCAAGAGTTGGGGCAATTGCGCAAGTCTTACCAAGCGCTGGAGCAAGAGCTGAGGCAAAACAAACAACGCCTGATGAACCAAGCGAAGGTAGAAGCGCAAATGTTGATGAAGCAGGCCAATCAGCAAATTGAGCAGACCATCCGGCAGATAAAAGAAAACCAAGCCGAAAAAGAAGCAACCAAAGAAGCCCGCAAACAGTTGGAAACGTTTCAAAGCAAACTGCAAGTAGAGCCTGAAACACCAACCCAGAAGCCAACCGAAAAAGAAGAAGTGGTGTTGGAAGATGGCGAAATCGTGGTAGGCAGTTTGGTACGCATCAAAGGACAAGAAACCATTGGCGAGGTGATGACGCTGAAGGAAAAAGAGGCCGAAATTATGCTGGGCGAGCTGAAGATGACCGTGAAGCGCAAACAATTAGAAAAAGTATCGCGCAAAACCCAACGAGAAGCTCAAAAATCTTCCGCCAAGGTAAAAGGCATCAACTTAGCCGAAAAAATGGCCGATTTTAACCCACGCTTGGATGTGCGCGGCCAACGCGCCGAAGATGCGGTAAAGGCTGTGGAGGATTTGATGGATACAGCTATTTTGTTGGGACATACCGAGTTGTACATCGTACACGGCAAAGGCGACGGTATTTTGCGCACCACGCTCCGCAACCGGTTGGCGAAGTACAAACAAGTGGCCTCGATGCAAGACGAACACGCCGACCGCGGCGGCGCGGGCGTTACGTTGGTGTACCTAAAGTAAGCCGCTTAGGTAGTTAAAATTTGATTTTTGTATTGGGCAACAAAACCCGAATACGCTCTATTTCAGACCGATCCGAATCTACTTCAGAGGAAGGGTCGGTTTGTTTTTGTGGTTTTTTGGCCACAGATGCCAAAGGATTGCCGCGCAGGTCTAACTCTTCGAGCATTTCCCACTGGCTGAGGTTTTCGGGCAGGTAAACGATTTGGTTGTTGCGCAGGTCTAATTTTTTGAGGTTGCGCAGGTTGGCCATCTGCTCGGGCAAAGTGGTCAGTTGGTTTTGCGCAAGCGACAACTCTTTTAAGTTGGCTAATTCGCCAATCACCGGGCTAAGGCTGTCTAATTGATTTTTGCTGAGGTCTAACACTTCCAAATTCGGTTTTTTGGTCAATCCCTGCAAAGGCTCATGAAGTTGGTTGCCCGAAAGGTTGAGCTTTTTCAGGTTCGGCATACTGCCAATGAATTGGGAAATAGTATCTAATTGATTATCAGCCAAATAAAGGTCTTCTAACCGCCACATCGTATCGGCGGGCACAGGCAAAAATGTTAACTGATTGCGGCTGATGTCGAGCTGTCGCAATTTGCGCAGGTTGCCAATTTCGGCGGGGAGCAAGGTGAGTAAGTTTTTTTCCAAATCGAGCACTTGTAGGTTTTTCAGGCGGTAGAAGCTCCAGGGCAAATCGCGGAGCTGATTGCCTTCTAAATCCCAAAAGGTAAGATTTTCCCA
>DMHB01000223.1 GCA_003449595.1 Microscillaceae bacterium
CACGACGCTCTTCCGATCTAAATGGCTTTGATTGAAAAACGTATCAAGATGTATAAAGAAAAACCATTGCGTTTTGGCTCAAAAGAAGAAGCAACTACAGCTGGAAACTGGGAATAAACTTTGGAACAACAGAATCAAATATTTGATACTTTATTGAGCATCAAGGCTTCAGAAATGGACCTTGATGCTCTTATATCATATTCATTAAGCCTTTCTATTTCCGCTGAAAACTTAAAAGTTTGTGTGTATAATGAACAAAGGAAATGCTTAGCACTGGAGCACTATCGTTTTTATGAGCAAATTACTCCTAAATTATTGCAAGGGCTTTTCGAAAACCACCTTTTCCTAAGAGCAAATTATTGGAAAAATATTAGTCTTCATTTTACAAATCAGATCTTTACCATTGTCCCGAATGCTTTTTATGAAGAAGATTTTCTGATTAAATATCTTAAACCTACCATTCAACTTCCTGCACAGAGCATTATCTACGTTAATGCTTTACCACAAATACAGGCTCAAAATATTTTTGCTGTTTCTACAGAACTATATAGTTGGTTTGCTGACAGAACGTATCCCAACAAATCACTCCAAGTAACACATCAAGTTACCAACTTAATAAAATTACTCAGTCCTCTCGCCAAAAGCCAGACTTCTGATAGAATATTTGCCATTGCTGACTCCAAACTTCTTGCTTTAGTGGTTTTTAAACAAGGCGAACTTATTTTTTGCAACGTATTCTCTTATAAAACGCCTCAAGATTTTATTTACTATGTCCTCTTTGTCTTACAAGAATTAAAAATAGAGCGAGTACAAGCAACGGTTGAGTTAATAGGTGAAGTGAGTCCTAAGTCCCAACCCTTTGAACTATTGAAACCTTATTTGAAAGAGGTTCTCTGTCTGCAACACTTCGACAAAAGAATTACCCTCCCGTTTGATTTTGATAGCATTGAACTCTATCAATACATCGATTTTCTTGTTAGCATCCCAGATTAGCATAAAATATCTTTACCGCATCTTTCGTTCTGAAATAAACAAAATTTAACAATGAGATATTCGATGAAGCCTCTCCATTTGTTCAAGGCTGCTATATGTCTTTGGGTCTGTATTTTATCTAACTCCTTACAAGCGCAAGAAGGTCTGCCTGGTATTGTTGATAATAATACTTATAAAAATGCTTATCTGGGTTTTATGATTCCTCTACATCCAGACTGGTTAGTACAAGACGGGGAAGTGAGAAAACAACTCATTGACTTAGGTGTAGAAATGATAGGCACCGACAACGCCGCCTTAGAGCAAGCACTCAAAAGTGCGCAACAAAACCAGAGAATTTTCAACCTGCTTACTTTATCTAAAATGCCTTTGGGTGTACCCGGGCCTTCACTCATCATTATGGCTGAATATTTAGGTGAGGCGGCCTCGGTGATGAATGATAAAAACTACCTGATGGCCAGTCGGGAAATGATGCACACATCCAAATTACCAGTCAGATGCGGTGGGCTTATGGAGAAAACCCTTCATAATAATACGAAACTCTTTTATATTGAGTGTAAATATACCACCGACAGTGCGGCTATAGAACAACAACTTTTTGTGCACATTTTTGGGAAGTTTGCTGTCAGTTTTGTAATTAGTTACGATAATGAAGAAGACAAAGCTATTTTAGAAAACCTGATCAGTTCTCTTCAATATTAAGTCAGATTTTCATTTATTTTTCTAAATCAATCCAATTCTCATCCTCACACTGCTCTTGTTTGATGAAAAAAAAGAAAATAGTCGTGCTTACTGGTGCTGGTATCAGTGCAGAAAGTGGTATAAAAACCTTCAGAGATTCGGGTGGACTGTGGGAAGAACACGACATTATGGATGTGGCCTCTATCGAGGGGTGGCATCGTAACCCTTCTTTGGTATTAGAATTTTACAATGAAAGGCGCAAACAAGCCGCCTCAGTACAACCCAACCCCGGCCATACAGCATTAGTAGAGCTTGAACAGTTGTATGAGGTAACAATTATTACCCAGAATGTAGATAATCTTCACGAAAAAGCAGGATCTACCCACATTATCCATTTACACGGCGAGCTAAGTAAGGTAAGAAGTACTAAGTACCCTGAGCTGATTTATGAATGGGGCGAAAAACCGCTTCATTTGGGAGATACTTGCGAAAAAGGAGCACAGCTTCGTCCTCATATTGTTTGGTTTGGAGAAGCTGTACCACTGATTGAAAAAGCCGCCAGTTTAGCATCAACTGCTGATTTCTTTTTAGTGATTGGCACTTCCTTATTGGTGTATCCGGCTGCCGGGTTATTAGATTACGTGGGGGATGCTGTGCCCAAATACATCATAGACCCTCATTTGCCCAACGTTCCCAAACGGCCTCATTTGCACCTTATTGAAGCCTTAGCAAGTGTAGGTGTACCTCAAGTAGTCAAAGAATTAATTGGTCTGGCACAGCTTCCCCAAGGATAATAGCGTTGGATCAAGGCTCTCGGCTACCCAGAATTGCTCCTGAACCATTGAGCTTCTCAATAGTTTTCCCTTTTCCTTTCTGATAAATTTTCCCTGAACCATTCAAAGTTGCCACCAATTCTTGTGTTGTTTTCACTTCTACCATACCCGAACCATTCAATGTTATACTTCCGCTTTTTGCCTTCAATTCTCCTGCCTGCACGCTCCCTGAACCATTTAGTGTGATACATTGATTTTGGGCTTTTCCTTTCAACACAACAGTTGCAGAACCATTGATAGTGATAGATTGCTGCTTTGCCTGCAGGGAAAAATGTGCCTCTGCATCGCCATTAATTATAATATTTGCATCACTTGATTTATAGGGAATGGTTATGCTACCCCCTCCATTGATCGTAATATTAATAAAACGGTTTTTAATCGGTTTGGCTGAAAAAACTTGTGCTTGTGTAGCATTTACAATCAAAGCCTCAAGTTGCGAATAATACACAGTTATCGGTTGAGCTTGGGAAGGAGGTTGAATACTGAGCTTGCCCTTGTTTAATTGAAAAAAAGAGGGAGTAACCTCAGTATAATTTGCTCCCCAAACGATCCGTTCTTGTTTGGGTTTACACTTGACCAGCTCAACTACTACCTTTGAATTTATTTCCAACGTTTGGAAAGGTTCCGATAATTGTGCTTGGGTAGCATTTTGCGCCAAAAGAAGATTTATAAAGCCTCCCCAGAAGAGACAAATCCAAGCCCCCTGATGTAATTGTTTTTTCATAAGCTATCTTTTTTGTTTCGAGATGTATTCGATGACATTTCCTGAGTTAATACGAAAAATTTCGTATTTTATTTTAGAACTATTTCACTTTAAAAAAGAATTAGCATATTTTTTGTATATTTAAAACGTCAAACGCAGTTTGTTTTTCCTATGCAGCCCTCTAAAAACACTCCAAAGCGTATCCGCTCCCGTTTGTTATCAGCTTTTATGCTGATGATTGGCTTAGCTGTTTTGGCTGCTGGTGCTGGTTATTTGTATTTATACCAAAACAATACTTACCAATCATTACAAAATTTATCAAAAGAACTCCAGTTTAAGCTCTTTGATTTGAGAGAACAAGAAAGAGGCTTTCTGTTGGTGGATGCCAAAAATCCACATTCTTTAGCGGATGGAGAAAGTATCTATTTAGATAAATTCCAAAAAGGGCAGTTACTCATCAAAGATTTGTTTACTCAGTTGAAGCGAAACGTTTCAGCTAAAGAGCTGGGTATCGAAGACAACGTACAACAAGCAGAGCAAGTTTTTAACCAATATGTATTGCATTTCAACCTACTAAGCGATAAAATCATACAACGAGGCTTTAAGGATGAAGGCTTGGAGGGGCAGATGAGGCAAGTTGCTCATCAATTAGAAAATATAAAAGGCATAGATCGTGTTCAGCTGCTTTATTTACGGCGGTATGAAAAAGATTTTTTTATTCGGAAAGATAAAGAATATGTCGATAAGGTATATGCTGTACTCAACCAGCTCAAATTAGCTTATCGTGGAAACCCCAATACGCTGAATGCTATTCAAGAATATGAGCGCAAATTTGAACGGATAGTTAGTTTAGAAACTGAAATTGGTCTGACTGAAAGCGAAGGGTTAAAAGGGAAACTTCAAAAATCACTTCAAGCCATAGAACAAGAGTTCGG
>DMHB01000359.1 GCA_003449595.1 Microscillaceae bacterium
AAAAAAGATGTTTGGGTCAAACTACGCTGGAACGAACAGATAGTATATGCCCAAGAGTCGAAATTGCTATTTTTACAGCATTAACTTTTGAATTTCCTCATACTTTTTGCCAGCAATAGGTAGAAAACTGTTGCACAAAATGCAAGGTTTCAGCCGGACGTTCTACCATTCCTACGTGGCCTGTTTCGTCCAAAATATGGATGTGGCAGTCTTTAGGAAGTCTTATCTGTTCGGTATAACTATCAAAAGGCACTGAAGCATCTTGTTTGCCAATGATAAACTGCACCGGCGCATTGGTTTCGCGTAGCACGTGTAGCCTGTCTTGGCGCTCGCGCATCGCTTGCAGTAAAACGGTGGCAGTGTTAGAAGGGGTTTGGCTTACCATCGCAATGGTGGCCGCCAAACCTTCCTTAAAAAACTTGTGCCGAGGCATATAAAAAAGATTGTCCACAAAAATATCGGCAAACAACGCAATGCCTTTTTCTTGGATGAAGGCAATGCTATGGCTTCTTTGCTTTTGCTTTTCGGGCGTGTCGGCCAAGGCCGTAGAGTGGAACAAGCCCAACCCTTTGATGCGCTCGGGGTAGAGTTCGGCCAGCGCCAGGCTTACATAACCACCCAACGAATGCCCCACCACCACGGCTTGCGGAATGCGCAAATGTTCCATCAAATCTTCTACCTGTTGGGCTAAACTTTCCATCGTACAAGTAGCAGGCAGTAGGTCGGCACTGCCCCCAAAGCCGGGCAAGTCTAAGGCTATTACCCGAAACTGCTGACTAAGCGTTGCCATATAGGGTTGCCACAGCGTTTTGTTTTCACAAAATCCGTGGATCAGTACCAAGGGATTTCCACTACCTGCTTCGTCGTAAGCCAAAAATTGATCGTTTGCCATAATGGTAATTGCAAGCTTGATTATTCTTCGTAATGTTCTAAATAGGTGTCGCGGTCTTCACAATGCCATAATTTTTGGCGTTTGCCGGATGACTTTTGCGTATCGCTGCCCGAGGCTTTGGCCTCCAGCATTTTCTGAATGAGTCTGTTGCGCTCTTGGGCGATGTACTGGTTCTTGGCAGCTTGCGTTTCGATGTCGAAATAAATGGCACCATCCACAAAGGTTTTTTGCACTACGGCATAAATTGAAAGAGGGTTGGCCGACCACAAGACCAAATCGGCATCTTTTCCGGTTTTGATACTGCCTGTAAACTTATCCCAATGCAGCATTTTCGCCGGATTGAGGGTAACCATCTTCAGGGCATCTTCTTCGCTGATGCCGCCATATTTCACGGCTTTGGCTGCTTCTTGGTTCAGGCGGCGACCCATTTCAGCATCATCCGAATTGATGGCCGTAACCACGCCAACGCGTTGCATCAAAGCCGCATTGTAAGGAATCGCATCTTTCACTTCAAATTTATAAGCCCACCAATCGGCAAAGCTCGAACCGGCTGCTCCGTGTTGCTGCATTTTGTCGGCCAATTTATAGCCTTCCAAAATATGGGTAAAAGTATTGACTTTGAAGTCAAACTGTTCGCCCACTTTCATCAGCATATTGATTTCGGACTGCACGTAGGAGTGGCACGTGATAAACCGCTTTTTGTTCAAAATTTCGGCGATGGCCTCCTTGTTCAAATCCCTGCGCCCGCCGCCATTGTTGGCTGTGTATGCTTGCGCTTGGGTAAAGGCATTGACATAAAACTGCTCAACGCCCATACGCGTCTGCGGAAAACGCGTGGTATAATTTTCGCCCCAATTGGCTTGTTTTACGTTTTCGCCCAAGGCAAACTTGATGAAGGGATCGGCTTCCTTGATTTTCATTTCTTCGGGTAATTTGCCCCAGCGAAGCTTTATCAGCGCCGACTGCCCGCCGATCGGATTGGCCGAACCGTGCAGCACTTGCACAGCCGTAACCCCTCCGGCCAATTGTCGGTAAATATTGATGTCTTCCGAGTTGACCACATCGCCGATGCGCACCTCGGCACTGCTGGCCGAAGTTCCCTCATTGATGCCCCCTTGGGCTGCAATGTGCGAATGTTCGTCGATGATGCCGGGCGTAAGGTGCTTGCCAGTGCCATCGATTTCGATAGCTCCCGAAGCACTTAAACCCTGTCCTACTTGGGCTATTTTGCCATCGCGCACCAGCACATCGGCCTGTTGCAAAATGCCTTCGTTTTCGTTGGTCCAGACGGTCGCATTTTTAATCAAATACGTCTGCGGCAGCGGAATTTGCTCGTTGCCAAAAGGAGCAAATGGGTAAATCAGTTTGCCAATGTCTGCTGTCGAGGTTGCCTTGGCATCGTCGTTGTTGCTGTCGGAGGCTTGCTGAAAAGTGGCTTGCCAGTTAATTTTCTGCCCATCGGGTGCTTCACCTACGCCTTTGAAGCCATTGTTGCTCCAAGTGCCCGAAAGTCTTACTTCGCCGGTTGCGCCTTCAGGTTTAAACCTCAGGGTGATTAACGATTGATTTAGGTTGCCGTTGGCTGTCAGCGGGCTACCGTTGGCTTCGACCACAATGGCGGCTTTTTCGAGGCTGCCGCTGATTTTGAGTGTATAATCGCCCTGCCCGTCTGTGTTGAGCATATAGACTCCTCTGTAATCTTTTGCCAAAGTGGGCTGTGCGGCATAGCGCTTTCCATTTACCCAGGTTTCGAGGATGGCTTGGCCTTTGTCGAACACAGGCCCAGAGCTGATAAAGAAATTAGCCAGCCGACCTTCGCGCAAGCTGCCTATTTGTTGTTCGGCTTTGAGGAGTTGGGCGGGTGTTTGGGTCAGTGCTTTCAGGGCTTCCGATTCGTTTAGTCCATATTGAATCGCCTTGCGGAGATTGGCTATGAAGTCGTCCGGTTTTTTCATTCCCGAAAGGGTGATGGCAAAGGGCACACCTGCGTTCTGCAAAAAAGCCAAGTTGGCCGGTGCCATCTCCCAATGTTTCATTTCGGCCAAGGTTACGGTGGCTGCATCCAAGGGGTCTTCTACGTCATAAGCCTCCGGAAAATTGATAGGCACTACCAGCGTAGCATTGGTGGCTTTGATGGCCTCGATGCGGCGGTATTCGTCGCCAGCACTTTTGATGATGTATTGCTGGCCAAACTCATCGCCTATTTTATCGGCACGCAGGACGTTGAGCCACGAGTTGACTTCAAAAAATGCGGGTAGTTTTTCGTGTTGCAACCACGCTTCGAGCACCAAGTTGAACTCTTGGGTCGTATTTGTATTTTGTGTTTGGGAATTGCCTTCTTTTTTCTTTCCTTCTTTGCCGGTTTGGGCTTTGCCACCATAGTAGGTGCGTTGGTACCAATCGGCATCTAAATAAGTCTGCCGCAGCAAGGCGATTGATCCCATCAGAGAGCTGGGGTAATTTTGGGTAGAACTGCCTTTGTTGAATGATAAAAAACGGGCTGCTGCTTCATTCAGTACAGCCTCGGTTTCTTTGCCACTTTGCAGACTTACCAACGCGCCACTGCCGCGGGCGATGCCGTCGGGATGGTGGGTAAGCACCGCGCCAAAGCCTTGTTTGCGAAGGTTTTCGGCTTTGCTGGCATCTATCACAAAGAGATTGGCTGCTTCGGTTTCTTCGCGCAGGGCTTGGTTCCAAGCCAAAGCGCCTTTGCGGGCATTGTCGGGCTGGTTGCGATCGCCGCTATTATCACCCCGTTTGATGTCAGGCATCCCATAGTCGCTAAACAAATCGATGAAAGCCGGATAAATATAGCGCCCGGCTACATCTACCTCGACAGCGCCATTGGGTACATTTTTCCCTGCCGAAACACTGATGACTTTGCCATTTTTGATCAGCAAAGTGGCATTTTGGACGAGGGTTTGGTAATCGACAAAAATTTGCGCGTTGGTAAAAGCATAGTAGCCTTCGCGGGCATCTTGCACATTGAAATTGGGGGTGGTGATTTGGGCAACCACAGAGAGGCTGACCATCCAAAAACAATAGAGCAACCCCAAGCTATAGATAGGCAATTTTTTCATAACAAGCATCGAATGAGTTAGGATAGAATTTGATACTTGCAATTAAAGCATTTTTGCGATAATCATAACAAAATGGACATTGTTTTGGGCAGGGAAACGCACAAAAAAACAGCAACCATTGCTGATTGCTGTTTAAATTCCGGAAGGTTTGGCTACCGATTGACCAAGAGATTTTTGCATAACCTCCGCCAGTCATTGTTTTGCAAGGCAAAAGTTTCGGTAAGCAGTGTTTTTTGGTGGTTTTGATCTACCAAAT
>DMHB01000408.1 GCA_003449595.1 Microscillaceae bacterium
TTCCTCAAGTATACCGGTATCCTTTAGGAAACCAGTAACTTTTGTATAGCAAATATAGCTACATTTGTATCAATCTTAACAAAACCCTTAATTTTTTGATTTATGGCAACTTATCAAATTGATCCGCTCCACTCAGAAATTTTATTCAAAGTAAAGCACTTGATGATTTCTACCGTTACCGGAAATTTCACCCAGTTCAATGCACAAATGGACAGCCAAACCGAAGATTTTTCGGATGCAAAAATCAGCTTTGAAGCTGACATCAATAGCATTTCGACCAATAACGAACAACGCGATGGGCACTTGAAGAGTCCTGACTTTTTCGATGCAGCCAACCATCCTAAACTTACTTTTGTATCCTCTAAGTTTACCCCTGCCGGCAATCAAAAATATACATTGGAGGGCACTTTGACCATCCGTGGCAACAGCCAGCCTATCACTTTAGCTGTAAATTATGGCGGCACAATGGTAGATGGCTATGGCCAAACCAAAGTTGGTTTTGAAGCAGAAGGCAAGCTGAGCCGCAAGTCGTTTGGACTCACCTGGGATGCCGTAACCGAAGCTGGTGGCGTGGTAGTGGCAGATGAAGTGAAGCTTTTGCTCAATATCCAGCTTACGAAGCAAGCTTAACCGTTAGCATTTTCTTTTTACCATAAAAGCCGACAAGTTTACGCTTATCGGCTTTTGTTTTTTGTGCAACCCTCCACACCGTCCCTATTTGTCAGAAATAAAGCCATCGGGCTGAATGGTATTTTGGAATTTATCTTTTCGTTTGGCTTTTAAGTCGTAGTCGGTATAATCCACTTTTTTGAGGATAGTGAAATCAGGGCGGATAGTAGCCAAATCCCAATGTTCATAGACACCGGCCCAATAGCCGTATCCACCTACAAATACATCATCTATAGGCTTTTGGGTCGATAAAGAAACTGTAGCCAAATACAATGTCTTATGGAAATCGCCCACCGTATCTTGGTCGCGCATCCAGAATAATAGCGCCACGATGTCTTCACTGACTGCAAATTTTTTATAGTAGCCTACCATTGATAATAGTTTGCCCTCGAATAATTCGACACCAAGGTAGGCTTCGGCATCGGCGGGGGTTATCAAATTGTCGGTCAGCACAGGTTGCGATTCCCAAAAATTTCTTTCAAATGCTAAAGGCAAGGTGGCTGTTTCAAATCGATTGATAAATTGCTGAAAATCAGAAGGTTGAGCCAAAGCGAACGTTCCCCATCCTATACCCCAGAAAACTATGCAAGTAAAAAGTTTCATTTTTCAAGAATTAAAAAGAGCGCAACCTATTGAGAGATTACGCTCTTAACACTTACATTATTACTGCCACGGGCATTTATTTTCCGATTTGCTCGGCCAGTTTGATGGCTTCATACAAATTGACTACGGCTCCGGTATTGCTTAAATCGCCGAAAGGCACCATCATTTCAGCTCCGGGCTTGGTTACTTTACGCTCGGCGTAAGATACCGCCGATTTTAGAATGATTTCTTTGACTTGCGCAGCAGTCAATTGTGGAAAATAAGACCACAAAACAGCCGCCATTCCGCTCACTACTGGACAAGCCATGCTGGTGCCACTTTGGGCCGAGTACTGACTGCCCGGAACAGAAGAATACAGGTCAACGCCTGGGGCAAACACATCGACTTGGGTTTTGCCATAGTTGGTAAAATCGGCCACAAAAGCCCCATCTTTTCCCCAATTCAAAGCACCCACTTCGATCCAATTTTCGGCTTTGCCTTTGTTGCGCATATAATTTTTGCTGGGGAAATTATTCACCAAATCAATATTTTTAGCATCGTTACCGGCTGCGTGTACCAGCAAAACCCCTTTTGACATTGCATACTGCACGGCCTCATCTACTACTTCTTTTTGCGGAGAGTAAGATTTGCCAAAACTCATATTGACGATTTTAGCTCCATTGTCAGCAGCATAGCGGATGGCATTGGCTACATCTTTGTCGCGCTCGTCGCCATTGGGCACACAACGGATGACCATAATCCGAACATCGTTGGCTACGCCTTTAATACCCATATTGTTATCGCGCACAGCACCAATGATACCGGCTACGTGTGTGCCGTGCTTTGAGTCGGGGCCAATGACGTCGTTGTTGCCATAGCCTATTTCTTTTAAATTATTAGGATCATCGCCTACGATGGTGCGGGAGTCAAAATCTAAATTACAGCCATATTCGGCCATATTGCTTAGGTATTCTTCCGCATCTTTGATTTCTTCTTCATTCAAGCCATAGCCCAAAAGTTGGTTCATCATATCTTTGGCGGCAGTTACTTCTGGATCTTTAGATTGAACTTTGGACAGTGCCTCGGTAGTCATTTCTTGCACACCGGCTTTAGTTTGCAAAATTTCTTTGTTTTTCTTGAACAAGTCGGCAATCATCTGGAATTGCATCACCTGCTCGTTGGTTTCGCGTAATTTGGCTTGGTATTCGTTCTTTACAGACTGGTAGTATTCAAATTCTTCTTTGTTTTTCTTAGCGTTTTTTTCGCCATCATTGCCTTCATATTTGGTACGGAGGCGGGCATATTCGCGGGTTAGCTCCAGCGACTCGCCGTTTACGTGTCGTCCGTCTTTACCCCCGATAAAGTTCCAGCCATACATATCATCTATGTAGCCATTTTGGTCGTCGTCAACACCATTGCCGGCCACTTCTTTGGTATTAACCCAAATAATAGGCTTTAGATCTTCGTGTTCTATGTCAATGCCCGAATCAATGACGGCTACCAAAACGGTGTTCGATTTTTTACCTTGTAGCAGTTCTCTGTAGGCGCGCTCGGTGCTGATACCGGGTACGCCATCTTGCACATAGTCTAAGTTGAACCAGTTGGCCGGTGCTTTTCGAGTAGAATCGTTGAAAACCGGAGTGAAAGCCCAGCTGATCTGGCTAATCACAAGTAGGGTATAAAGCATCAAATTATTGAATTTCATAAGCATTTTGTATAGAAAAATGAGTAAAAGAAAAAGGCCTT
>DMHB01000087.1 GCA_003449595.1 Microscillaceae bacterium
TTCTCAAATGATGATCACCTACCGGCGGCACGCTATTGTGCTGATCCTGATTTTAGCCGCTATCATCACGCCGCCCGATGTGTTTAGCCAAATCATTGTCAGCATTCCGCTGTTGATATTATATCAGATTGGTATTTACATAGCCAAACGAGTAGAAAAACAGGCAGCCTTAGCAGAAAAAGCTGCGTAACTTGTTTTGATTAAAATGAAAAGAATTTTGCTGGGTATTCTTTTTTCAGTCTTAGCCTTAGGCATTTTAGTAGCCGGAGGCGATTGGTATTGGCTCTCGAAAAGGTTTGTAAAACCCGACCAAATCGACAAATCCCAAAAGCCTGTCATCATTGCCCACCGAGGGGCTTCAGGGGTAGCACCCGAAAACACTATGGCCGCCATCCAAAAGGCATTAGAAGCCAAAGCCGACTGGATAGAAATTGACATCTACCCCACCCGCGACGAAGCCCTAGTATTGATGCACGACAAAACTGTTGACCGCACCACCAATGGCAAAGGGCTGATTACAGACCTTACTTTGTATGAGGTAAAAAAATTGGATGCCGGTAGTTGGTTCGATAAAAGCTACCGCGGCGAACAAATACCCACTTTAGGTGAAGTATTGTTATTTGTAAAAGGCAGGGCCAAACTTTTGATAGAGGTGAAAAAAGGAGGCAACGGTTTAGAAAAAAACTTGATTAAGCTAATCCAAAAGTATAAAGCTACAGATTGGTGCATTGTCCAATCGTTTGATCCGGCGGTAGTCAGAGAAGTAAAACGCCTTGCCCCCGAAATACCGGTTCATCAGTTGGTTGTAGGCAATCTTACCCTGCTGCCTTTGCATTACACTACATCTCTGCAAACAGGACGTATCACCCAATATGACCAAGTAGAGGCCATTAACCCCAACATGTGGTTTGCCACAGCCGGTTTGGTAGCCCAATTGCACGCCCGCAAACAGAAAGTACACGTTTGGACGGTCAACAACCTGCAAGAAATTCCCACTTTGGTAGCGATGGGGGTCGATGGCATTATCACCAACTATCCGGCGGAAGCCCGCAGTTTTCTGCCTCAATAGTTTTCTGCTTTGATTCTAAACAACTATGACCTACTATTATTTGAAAAGATTTTTGCTTTGGATAGCCCTCTGGGGGATTGTTTCCTTGTCGGAAGGGTTAGCCCAAGACAACGATAAGGTAGAAATTTTGCAAGCTGCCGAACTGAGTGGCGAAACCATCAACGGAGTTGAAATCAGGAAACTGAAAAACAATGTAATTATTCGACACAAAGGCCAAACACTGTATTGCGATTCGGCCTACCAAAATTTACAGGCCAATAATCTGGAAGCATTTGGCAACGCCAAATTGGTTGACTCGGACGGCTCGGTGGTTACCAGTAAAAAAATGTTGTATGACGGCAACACCCGGTTTGCCAAAGCCATCGGGAATGTAGTGCTGGTAGATGAACAAAAAGTACTTGAAACCGAGCAGTTGGACTATGATATGAGCAGCAAAGTAGCTTATTATACCGTAGGCGGAAAAATTACCGATCCCGAAAACGTGCTCACCAGTCAAGAAGGTACGTATGACACTAAGAGTAAGATATTTTATTTCAAGAAAAACGTTGTCATCATTAGCAAAAAAGATGGCGACCGCATCGATTCCGACGACTTGATTTATAATACAGTAACCGAAATTGCCTACTTTCAAGGGCCTACGCGCATCACTACCAAAGATAACGACGTGCTCTATGCCAACCAAGGCACCTACAACACCCGCACCAAGGTTTCTAACTTTAAGGGGCGGCCTAAGGTGGTCAATGAAAAATATATTTTAGAAGGCGATTCGCTCTACTACGACAACCTCAAAGAATTTGGCATTGCCATTGGCAACTCGCAAATGTTGGCTAAAAACGACAGCATTTTAGTCAATGGCGATGTGAGTATGTTTTGGGGCAAAGAAGGTCGAAGCAAAGTGTATGGCAAAGCCATTGCACGCCAGTTTTCCGACAAGGATACTTTATTTCTGATAGCTGATACCCTGATTTCTGTCAACAACGACTCTACACTTCAAAAATATGTATTGGCTTTCAACCACGCCCGCGTATTTAGAAATCAGATGCAGGCTATTTGCGATTCCTTGGTTTATAACCGAGGCGACTCGACGATTTATTTTTTTCGCAATCCAATCCTTTGGAGCAAAGACAACCAAATGACCGCAGATTCTATTCGTGTACAAACTGCCAACAATAAAATCAAAACAGCATTTTTGAGGCAAAACTCGTTTGTAATTTCAACCGATACCCTGCAAAATTTCAATCAAGTGAAAGGTCGGTACATCACTGCGCACTTTATAGAAAGCCAAATTAGGCGGGTCGATGTAAATGGCAATGCCGAAAGTATTTATTTTGCCATAGAAGGCGACACCGTGATGACCGGCATGAACCGCGCTGAATGCAGTGATATGAAGCTTATTTTCAAAGCTCAAAACAAATTACAATCCATCACACAGTACAATAAAGTTGATGCTTTGTTTATTCCACCCCACGAGCTGGAAGAACCTCAAAAGCGTTTAAAAGGTTTTATATGGCGTAAGGAAGAAAGGCCACAAAAAGCAGAATTCATACGACGAATACGCAGAGAAGCCGGTGCAAGCATAGACGAAACAAGCCAAGAAAAGGGCGGTTAATTGTTTTATTCATCCTTGCTTATTAAATTTGATCGCCATAACAAAAAAAAGTTGTAACACGGGTAAAAATCAACTTGAACAGCGTAACCCACAAGCATGAAGCATACTTTTACTCTTTACAGTTGTATTTTATTTTGCTTGCTTACTTTATTGGGTTATGCCAATCGAGCAGTAGCACAATTGCCTGATGCCCACCTTATTACCCAAGCCCGCATCTTACAAGCTTCCGATTCGCCTCCTCCTGCTGTATTTATGCCTTTTGGCAGAAGCCTAATGTTCGAACAAACCGCTTTAGATCCTATGAGTTTGCTCGATCTAAATGCGTTTTTCCAACAGAAAATATATGAAATATTATTTTCAAACGAGCAGTTGGATGTTTACACGGTTTATCCAAATCCGGCCAACGAGCAAGCCTCTATCGAGTATGCCTTGAAACTGGATGGGGTTGTGGCCAAAATTTCTATCAGTGATGTGCTCGGTACACAAATGGGCGAATTTCCCTTAACTTATGGCAATAGTTCCATTAAAATCCCCACTAAACAGTATGAGTCGGGGGTTTATTTTTATACCTTGGTGGTCAACAATAAGATCATCATCACTAAAAAACTCATTGTAAAACATCAATATTAGATTTATACAGCAAATTGTAAGTGAATTTTTGTAATTTTGCCCCCATGTTTGTTAATCGAAACCTCTCTATTCTTGTTTTTTGTGGGCTTTTAGGCAGCATTCCTGCTTGCAAATTTGCCCGCATCCAAAAAAGCACAGACATCCAAGCCAAATATGATGCGGCTTTGGCGTATTATGAAAAGAAAGATTTTTACCACGCCGGCCTGCTTTTTGAAGAAGTCGTCCCTATCAAAAAAGGGGACAAAGAAGGCGAAATTGCACAGTTCTACTATGCTTACTGCCATTATTACCAGCGTCAATACTCTTTGTCAGCGCATTATTTCGAGAAGTTTTACAAGACTTTCAAAAGAAGCAGTTTTGCCGAAGAAGCCTTTTATATGCGCTGTAAGTCTCTTTATGACGATGCAAGCCCCTCCAATTTAGACCCAACCAACACCCGTAGTGCCATTGTGGCTACGCAAGAGTTTATGAATACGTTTCGTACTTCGTCTTATCAAGAAGATTGCGAGCGGATGTTGAAATCGTTGCGTGTACGATTAGAGAAAAAGGCCTACGATCAAGCCAAACTCTATTACAAACTTTCTGATTTCAAAGCCTGTGTGTTGGCTTTCACCAACTTTCAGAAGGAGTTTCCCGATTCTGAGTTCAATGAAGAAATCGTTTACCTTCGCTTGGTAGCTCAATACCGATTGGCTAAAAACAGTACGGAGCGTCGCCAAGAAGAGCGCTTCAACGATGCCATTACCTACTATGAAAGCTTGATAGATAATTTCCCCAGCAGTAAGTATTTGCCTGATGCTGAAAATATCTATGAAGATTGTATCAATCGGTTGGGTAAAATTCGCGCCAAGATTTAAAACTTTTCGTTCGTTTAGTTTACTACTTGTATTTGCACCCTTAATTTTTCTTTACTATATGGCTAAAAAATTTAATCACGTCAATAATTCCATTGTTACACGCGATATGCAAACAATGGCCTTCAAAAGCGGTAATGTGTATGCTTCCATCTCTATTCTTTCGCAAAGGGCAGCCCAAATTGCGTCTCAAATGAAAGAGGAACTTAACAACAAATTGGCCGATTTTGTATCGAAAGAAGATAATTTGGAAGAAATTTTTGAAAACAAAGAGCAAATCGAAATTTCAAAATACTACGAACGTTTGCCCAAGCCTTCCAGCATTTCTATTGATGAAATGATGGCAGACGAACTGGTCTTTAGAAAAAAAGATGAATTAAACGACTGATATTCAGCCATTTCTTTTTTTGTACTTTGGCCAACAAGCCAAAGTTTTTTTATGTCTTCGTTTGAGCATCCAGCAACAGCATAATTTTTTTCTAAATCGTCGAACCGTATCGTTTTGCACACGTTTGTAGAAAGAAAAGCTATTTTACTTTTATACAATTTACTATGAAAAAGTCTTTTTTTATTATTTCCCTTGTGTGTTTGGTTTTGTGTTCACTGCAAACATTTGCCCAAAAAGATGTAGAAAGCGATAGCGATGCCGACCGCAAAGAAACCATTGCCTGGATTGAGGGCAAAGTGAAAGAATATGGCAATTTCGTATATTATTTCAGAGGTAAGAACGAATTTTTTGATGCCTCTATCAATGCCGAAGGAGGCAGTGTTTGTCGGTGGGAATATCGTTTTAGCGAATCCTTTTACGACGACCCAGAACGAGGCAAGGGAAGCAAACCCCGCAACTATGTGGTAAAATTTGACTTGAAAGACATCACAGAGATTACGCTTAGTCCGGTAGAAGGTAAGTACCAAACCAAAACCGACGAATTGTACTATACTTTAGAGTTCCGTACTTTCAACGATGCCAACAAAGCCAAAGTAATCCAGAAACGCACCTTCAGCAACACACGCAAACGCGACAATGAAATTGCCCTGCATATTTCAGATAAAGACATCGCAGAGCGTATGCTGAAAGCCTTTCAGCACGCCTTAGAGTTATGTAACAAAGGCAATGTCAAAGAAGAAAAATTTTAATACAACTTTTTCAGATTACATCATCATTTTCCTGACCGGCATCCTTGTTCTATCCGGGTATGATGATGTAATTTTTATTTATCCTTAGTGTCATATCCTTTTGGCTATTTTTTACTATTATAAATACTTCGTTCCTTTATTTCCTTCAAAAAAGTATTTTGTAGGATTGCTATTGCTATGCCTTTGGTTAGGGAGTAGGGGGCTTTCAGCACAAGAAAGCGTATTAGATAGCTTGCAACACTTAGAAAATAAGCTATCTGGCAAACCCAGCCAACAACTGGTGGACGTGTATAACCAGTTGAGTTACCATTGGCGCAACAGCGAATCTGCCAAAAGTTTATCGTTTGCTAACAAGGCCTATGAGTTAGCCCAAAAACTTGAATATCAACCTGGGTTAGCCAAAAGTTTACTCAACCAAGGCAATTATTATCGCTATAAAAGCCAATACACGCAAGCTTTGACAGACTATGAAAAAGCCCTAATGATTTACCAAAAAATAGATATTAAAAAAGGGCTTATCGAAGCTAAAAACTACATTGGAATCACTTTAACCAGGCAAAATCGTTCGCAAGAGGCATTTACAACTTATACCGAAGCCTTACAACTTGCCGAGTCAACCCAAGATTTGGATATGCAGGCGCAAATTCAAAATAACATCGGATTGATGTATCAAGACAGAAAACAGTATCAAGAGGCGCTCGCCTATTTTGAAAAGTCGCTTCAATATTTTTCAAAACAGAAAGATGACCGAAGTGCTGCGTATGTTTTGAACAACATAGGGATGGTCTATGAGCAACAAAAGCAACTCGACAAAGCCCTTAGTTTCTACAGCCAATCACTTGTCATTGGACAAAGAACCAACGACAAACGAGCTACCGCCAGCACTATGGTCAACATCGGCGATGTATATCGCAAACAAAACCGGTTACAAGAAGCCAAAGAAACCTACGATCAATGCTTGGATTGGCATCAGAAAGTTGGCAACGAAGAAGGAATTACGTCCATCAAATTTAAAATAGCTTCCATAGAAGCAGCGCAGGGCAACTTGCCCCAAGCCGAAAGTGCCTTGCTCGAAGTGTTGGAAATCAGCCAATCGCGGGCTTTTTTAGAACTACAAAGAGATATAAACAAAGAGCTTAGCCTGATTTATGAGCAAAAAAAAGACTTTGACAAAGCTTTGCGCTACTACAAACAATTTACAAACTTAGACGATAGCTTAGTCAATATACAGAACAGCGTACAAGTATTAGAACTGCAAACTCGGTTTGAAACCGAAAAGAAAACCAAAGAAAATACGCAATTACGCCAAAAAAATGCCATCGAAGAGCGCAATTTTTGGATTCTTTTAACAGGAGTAGCTTGTTTGCTCAGTTTGGTCGCCATTGGTGGATTTTGGTATGTTAAGCAAGCCCAAAACCAACAAGCCAGCCAAAATAAAATTATCCAAAGTCAACACGACGACATCGTGAAATCAAACGAGAAGTTGGCTGCTCAAAATAACCTACTCAACCAATTGGCTGAGGAAAAAGACAGTGCCATCCGCTTGATTACCCATGATTTGAAAGCTCCTTTCGATAGAATCAGGGGGTTGGCTCGGTTGTTAGAACTTGAAATGAACGGCTTGGAAGAAAGCCAAAAGGATTTGATACAGCGCATCGTGCACAATGCCCAAGACGGCACCAATACAGTGCTTCGTTTGCTTGACTTGAAAGCACTTGAAAGCAATAAAATTAGTTTTTCTATTGAGCAGGTTGACATCATCGAGCCTATACAGAAGATTATGGACGCTTATCGGATACAGGCTCAAACCAAAGCCATTACCTTGCACTTCCAGACTACCAACAAGCCGATTTGGTTAGAAACGGATGTGTTTTACTTTGAACGCATCATAGATAACCTGCTTTCCAATGCGATTAAGTTTTCTCCTTCACAAAAAAATGTGTATATAAATGTCTCGCACTTAACCGAATTAGGACAAGCACTGGTAAGTATCCAAGATGAAGGGCCGGGCTTCACTGACGAAGACAGCGCCAAAGTATTTCAGCCTTATCAACGCTTGTCCAACCTACCTACCGGCAGCGAAACATCGACCGGTGTAGGGCTTTCTATTGTCAAAAACTTAGTTGAAAAATTGGGAGGCAGTATTCGGTTTGAAACCATTCCTGCACAAGGCACTACCTTCTTTGTGCAATTTCCCTTGGTGAAATCTTAAACCTAACCACGAAGGTTTTATCTTTGCTTTTCAAACAGATGCGCCTCATGAACTACCACGACATCTATGTGCAAGCAAACGACGGAATTGTAACCATCACCCTCAACCGGCCTCAAGTGATGAATGCACTTAGTCCGCGGTTGATTGCCGAACTCCGAGCCGCCATCGAACAAATCGCGCAAGACCCAACTGCCCGCGTGCTGATTGTTACCGGAGCCGGCAAAGCTTTTTCGGCAGGAGCCGACCTGAAAGCCTTGGCAACCACAGCCTCCGCAGGACGGTTTGATCCGGCGTTGGCTGCTCAAATGGAGCAAGATGGCAAGCAAATCATCCATACACTTCAAACGATGCCGAAAGTGGCTATTGCGATGGTCAATGGCGCTTGCTTTACCGGTGCCTTGGAACTGCTGATGGCGTTTGACCTGATGATAGCAGCCGATACGGCTCAGTTTGGCGATACGCACTGCAAATGGGGGCTGGTGCCTCGTTGGGGAATGTCGCAACGCTTGCCTCATTTGGTTGGCATATTGAAGGCGCGTGAGATGTCTTACACTGCGCAAGCCATCGACGCAGCCGAAGCACAACGCATTGGCCTCATCAATCGGGTAGTGCCTGCCGAAAAATTAGTAGAAGAAACCTATGCTTGGGCAGCAGTCATCAAGCAGAACAGCGCACAGGCCATCGCCGCGATGAAGCAACTCTATGAAGCCGGAATGCACACCACGCTGCGCGAGGGGCTGAACATAGAAGAAAAAGCCCAGTTTGCGATACACGACAGCGCGGAACAACTCAAAAACTTTTCAAAAAAATAACTTATGCCGTCCTTTACCTACGACTATCCGCGCCCCGCAGTAACCGTCGATTGTGTTATTTTTGCGCAGCAAGGTTCGCCTAATAAACCTTTAATTTTACTCATCCAGCGTGCCCATCCGCCCTTTGAAGGAATGTGGGCTTTGCCGGGTGGTTTTGTCGATGCCAACGAAACCGTAGAACAAGCCGCTTTGCGCGAATTGGAAGAAGAAACAGGGGTAAAAAATATACACGTGCATCAGTTTTATACTTTCAGCCAACTAGGCCGCGATCCACGGGGATGGACTATTTCTGTTGCTCATTGGGCAGTAGTACAACTGGCTGATTGTCAGGTCTCTGCCGGTGATGATGCCCAGCAAGCCCAATGGTTTGCCTTCGATCAGTTGCCTGCTTTAGCCTTCGACCACGCCTCTATCATAGAAAAAGCCAAACAATCATATTTTTCCCAAATTTAATTACCCTTCTATGCAACACCGATTTTTTACACTGTTTACCCTATTAGTCATTTCTTTTGCTGTTTTAACTGCTTGTGAGAAAGAACCAAAAAAACTAATTGCCCGTAAATGGAAATTCTCTTATGCTGAGTCGATGAAAGCATTGCCGGCTGACCAACGCAAAAAAATAGAAGCACTGCCCGCAGAAGCTCAAAAAAGGCAGAGAGAAATGATGGAAAGACTTACTTTTGAATTCAAAGCCGATGGGAGTTTTACCACCAGTACGGGACAGGCCAACACACAGCCCGAAACCGGTACTTGGTCTTTGACAGCCGATGGTAAAGCACTGATTATGAAAACAGGTGTGCTGGGAATGGAGCAGCTCATCAACATCGATGAATTAACGGAACAAAGAATGATTCTCAATCCACAAGTGGGGATGAAACTGAAGATGGCCTTTATTCCGGTTAATCCCTAAAAAGGATTAATTGGAGGAGGAATAAGGCATTGGGTTGGCTTGAGGCGGTAAGCTATCGGTAATGGAGGTAAGGTGGCGCAGGTGGTTTGTATCGTTGGCAGTCAATAACTCAAACCGGGTGGTTTGGTAATCGTAATGAAGGCGATAAAGGCACAAATTATCGTGTTTGAACCTATCCATTTCGTGGAGGCCATACCCCAACAGATAGAGAT
>DMHB01000148.1 GCA_003449595.1 Microscillaceae bacterium
CAATGGCAACGGCAATGGGGTCTATACACATCCTACAGGCTTCACACAAGAAGAGGGCGGACAAAGTCTGTCGCGCCCTACTTTTGATTCTTAAAATTGGTTTAACCAAGTTTGTGCTGTGGCCAAGTCGTTGAATACTTTCACCTCGACTTTGGCGTTGATCTGGCGCATCATATTTTTGGCAGCAGTAGTGCTCAAGAGGTTTTTTTGGTTCAGCAAAGCCAACGCCTTGATGCCGCTATTGGCTAATTCTGGATAAAAATATTCTTCCATCCATCGCAAATCGGCTGAACGTAAGGTTTTACGCTCGGTAGAGTTGACCAAAAGTTTTGAAATTTTTTTCTCTTTCACGGTTTGCAATATCAACTCCATCGGTTGGCGAAAAATTGCCTCTTGTATGGTTTCCCCGAAATACAATTGCCATTCTTCTGTTATGATTTGTTGGTTTTCGTCCCAATCAATCAGCAAGTATTCACTTTCAAAGATTTTCATAACAAAGTTTGGTTTAGAAATAATAACGCATCAACGATTCAGCTACGCAAGCAGGCTTGTCGACACCTTCCAATTCAAAAGTAACCACTACGGTCAGTTGCACGCCGCCTTGCACTTCCTCTAATTGTTGGAGGGTAGCCCTAGCCCTTACTTTTCCGCCCGAGGGCACTGGTGTAATGAAACGTACTTTGTTGAGGCCATAATTGATACCCATCCGCACACCTTTTACTTCCATAATTTGCCCCAAAAGCATAGGCACCAGCGAAAGTGTAAGAAATCCGTGGGCTATGGTAGTGCCAAAGGGAGACATTTTGGCCATTTCTTGATTCAAATGTATCCATTGGTGGTCGCCTGTGGCATCGGCAAATTGCTGTATTTGTGCCTGAGAGATAGCAGTCCACTCGCTTACGCCTAACTCTTTGCCTACTTGGGCTTTCAAATCTTCTAATCCATTTAAAACTAATGCACTCATAAGGGTTTTTGTTGAATTGATAAAATCTATTTTTTTCAAAAATAACAAAATCAAGGTTAAATTGAGTTTTTAAGGTATAATTCCCCTTTGAAAGTTTGATGTATGAAACACTATGATATAAAAACCTTGCGGCCTGATCAAGTACAGGAATTTGAGCAATTGGTGCGCCTATTGGCGGATGTTTTTGAAATCGAGGATTTTACATTGCCTACTCAGGCACATTTAAAGTCGGTGCTTGCGCAGCCCTACTTGAAGGCTGTGGCCGCTTATGTTGGCAAAGAAATGGTGGGAGGACTCACCGGGTATGTTTTGCCGCAATATTATAGCGAGAAGCCTCAATTTTATTTGTATGATTTGGCCGTACTGCCTACCTGGCAGCGAAAGGGTGTCGGCAAAGCTTTGATGCAACACCTGTTGGAAGATTGCAGCATAGCCGGTTTTGAGCAGTTGTATGTTCAAGCTGATGCAGATGACAAACACGCCATCGATTTTTACAAAGCCACCGGAGGGCAGGATATGGCCGTATGGCACTTCACCTATCCGACGCAACCTGAAGGCTAAGATCCGCGAATGATTCTAACCGGGTCTATTTTTGACGCTTTGCGCGAAGGCAAATAGCCAGCCAAAAAAGTAGTAGCTATGCCGAATATGATACCAATGAGATAGTACTTTGGGTCGAAATTGACCGGAAAGGTGTCCACACTCAAAATGCCCCCGCTGTTGAATGGAATGGTCGATACCCACCACGAAAGCAAAAAGCCCATCAGTAAACCTGAAAGTGCGCCCATCGTGCCGATGAGCAGTGCTTGAATCAAGAAAATTTGTTGGACATCGCGCCCGGCCAGCCCAATGGCTTTGAGGATGGCAATGTCTTTCATTTTTTCGTAGATGGTCATATTCATAATGTTGTAAATGCCAAACCCCGCAACCACCAGCAAAGTAATCGAAACTGCATACGTAATGATGTTGCGAAGGGTGAAACTGACCAAAATGGAGGCATTAGCTGTTTCCCAGTCTTCGGCTTTGTAGCCATACTTTTTGTGAAGGACTTTGGCTAAGTCTTTGGCTTGGTAATAATCTTTTACTTTTACTTGTATGTCGGTGATGTAGCGGGTGTCTTTCCCCAACAGTTTTTGCACCGTCGAAATGTTGGCATAGCTGCGCGAGTCGTCGATGGCACCCAAGCCAAATTTGAAAATACCCACTACTTTCATCAGGCGCACATTGCCACGCGGGGTCGATACAGTGATTTTATCGCCTACTTGAAGTTTCATTTTTTTGGCCAAGCCATCGCCTACCAGCAGGCCGTCGGTGGTGGTAAGCAAGGCTTCCAAGCTGCCGTTTTGCAATTTGCTTTGAATATCGAACAGCTTGTTTTCTTCAAAAATCTGCACACCCACAAAGCTGCCGCCTATTTGAAGCGGGCCGAAGTTGTAAAACACTTGGGAGGTGAGCTGCGGCGAAACCCCCAGCACCGAGGCGTTTTGCCTAAGGTGGGTTACCATTTGAAAACCATTGCGCAGGCTGCCTTTTTCGTCTTTTGGCCGCTGGTGATACACCAAGTTGAAATGCGTAAGCGGATCGCGCGAAGCGTCTAAAATGGAATATTTACCTACTTCGATGGCGTTGTAAATGCGGATATGGGGCGTAGCGGCCAGCATCGTTTCTTCGAGTAGCAGGTTGATGCCGGTCATAAAACTCACCATAAACACAAACATCCCAATCCCAAAGGTTACTCCCAAAGTGGCAATTAAGGTTTGCTTTTTGCGAGCCAGCATCTGTGTAGTAGCGATTTTAAAAGCAAGTTGCATAAAGCTGAAGGATAGAAGGGAGGTTATTTTTTAAATATTTCGTCTTGTGGGCCAAGTCCTTGCAAAACCTCCACAAAGTCGTAGTTTTCTACTCCTTTTTGGATTTTGACTTTCTCTATTTTGCTTCCTTTTTTGACCCATACGCTGTCTTCGCCCACCAAATATTCTTTAGGAATGGCAAGCGCTTTGGGCTTTTGCCTTACAATGATGTTGGCTTCTACCGTTAGCCCGGCCAAACCTTTGGGGTAATCTTCGGTAAATTCAGCATCCACCCGGAAAGACTGATTTTGCTTGTCAAGCATTCTGTAAATTTTAGTAATTTTTGCTTTAAACAACTTGCCTTTGAACACATCCACTTTTACTAATATTTCTTGCCCAAGTTTG
>DMHB01000146.1 GCA_003449595.1 Microscillaceae bacterium
GTTTGCTTGTGTAAGTTTTGGGTGGTCTTATACTATGGCCATGATCTGAGAATTGCGCTGTTGTAGATTGGCGATCATATCTTTCACCATTGCAGCCAAGTCGTAGTCGGGTTGCCAGCCCCAGTCCATTCTCGCTTGGCTATCGTCGATGGTAGCAGGCCACGAATCGGCAATGGCTTGGCGGAAATCGGGGGCATATTGAATCTCAAAAGCGGGAATATGTTGTCGGATGGCTTGGGCGATTTCGGCTGGTGTAAAACTAAAAGCCGTTAGGTTATAACTGGTGCGCACTTTGATTGCGCTCTGATCTGCCTGCATCAATTGCAAAGTAGCTTTGATGGCATCGGGCATATACATCATCGGTAGGCGGGTTTCGGCATCGAGGAAACACGTATAATGGCCTGTTTCAAGGGCTTTGTAGAAAATATCGACTGCATAGTCTGTTGTGCCTCCCCCCGGAGGGGTACTGTAGCTAATCAAACCCGGATAGCGCAGGCTGCGCACGTCTAAGCCGTAGCGGTGGCAATAGTAGTTGGCCCATAGCTCGCCGGCATATTTGCTGATGCCATACACGGTGCCGGGGTTCATCACGGTGGTTTGGGGGGTGTTTTCGCGGGGCGTATCTGCGCCAAAGGCTGCAATAGAACTGGGGAAATATATTTGTTGAATACCGACCTCGCGCGATACTTCCAACACATTGAGCCATCCTTGCATATTGACTTGCCATGCCAGCATAGGTTTTTGTTCGCCTGTGGCCGAAAGTAAGGCCGCTAAATGATAAATATGGGTAATACCGTGTTTTTGAATAAATTCGGCCATTTCGTTCCCTTGGGTGATGTCGAGCACCTCGAAGCGCTCAAAAGTATGGGCTGCATTTTGGGGCTGGCGAATATCCGTTGCTATGACTCGATTGGCACCATAGGCTTGGGCGAGGGCTGCCGTCAATTCTGTCCCCAATTGGCCGCAAGCACCGGTAACGAGGAGGGTTTCTTGTGTTTTTGCCATAAAAAAATTGTAAAAAATCGTGATGCAAAGTTAAAAAAGCCTGCAAACTTTTCAGGATAAAGTCAAAAAAAAGCGCTATTGCGGATATACACGCACAAACCAATATACCTCCACTTGGCGCATCAGCGAAGCCGCATCGTATTCGACACGGCCATAGTTTTGGATATTTTGCGCGGTAGGGTAAGGGTCGCGCACCACCACCGAGCCAATGGTTTTATCGACATAGCTCAGCGCCGTGATCAGCACAGCGTGGCCGGTAGCCTCGCCCGTGCGGTATCCCACCAGCACCGGCCTGCCTTGTTTCAGCTCGTCGATTACTTCGTCGGGTGGGGGGCTGCCATAGCCCATTTGTGCTTTTACCACATATTTCTTGCCTTGTGCATCGATGCTCCAATTGTTGAGGTTGAGATAAATGGCCTCATAAGTGGCCGCCACGTCGGGGGCATCGCCACGGTAATTTTGTCCGTAGGTTCGCTTCACTATCGACGCTTGGTCAATATCCACGCCATAGTAATTGAATAACATCTGAATACAAGCAGCCCAGCACCAATTTTGTTTTTGTTGCGCCGCCGCGTAGTAGTTGAGCACCTCCGAAGGAATCCCCACATAGGTAGGGTTCAGGGTGTTGGTTTGGGCTACCTGTGCTTGATTCTGGCGGTTTTCCGAATTGTTTTTCGGGGCTTGCGCCGATGGCGAGCTTTGCTTTTGGGCATAAAGGGGTGTTGCAACGAATCTGCACCCAAGCATCAATAGAAGCAAGAAAAGAGTAGGCATTGTCGCTTGTTTTTTGGTTTTAGTTCCCAAACGTAAATCTGAAACCAATGGCCGATATTTTACTCCCACTCGA
Source organism: Microscillaceae bacterium (assembly GCA_003449595.1). Taxonomy (GTDB): domain Bacteria; phylum Bacteroidota; class Bacteroidia; order Cytophagales; family Microscillaceae; genus UBA8158. Next base: position 1,853 of record DMHB01000146.1, read on the forward strand.
TGGTAGCAGGCGGTTTCGAGCTGATGTCATAGACCACCCGATTGATGCCGCGTACCTGGTTGATGATGTCGTTGCTGATTTTGGCCAATAGCTCGTGTGGCAAATGCACCCAGTCTGCCGTCATCCCGTCGGTGCTGTGGACGGCTCGGAGCGCCAGTACAAACTCATAGGTGCGCTCGTCGCCCATCACACCTACACTTCGGGCGTTCGACAAGATAGCCCCGGCTTGCCAAATTTGGTCGTACCAGCCCGATTGCTTCAGGTGCTGTATAAAAATGGCATCGGCAGCTTGCAGAATGGCTACTTTCTCGGCGGTAATATCGCCCAAAATCCGAATAGCCAGCCCGGGGCCGGGGAAAGGATGCCGGTTCAAAATATTTTCAGGCAACTGAAGCGATTTCCCTACACGCCGCACTTCGTCCTTGAACAACATCCGCAAAGGCTCTACAATTTTGAGCTTCATTTTTTCGGGCAAACCGCCTACGTTGTGGTGGCTTTTGATGGTAACCGACGGCCCTTTGACCGACACACTTTCAATCACATCGGGGTAGATGGTGCCTTGCGCCAGCCAAGCTACGCCTTGAATTTGATGTGCTTCGCGGTCGAATACCTCAATAAAAGTCTTGCCAATGGCTTTGCGTTTGGCTTCCGGGTCCGACAAGCCCGACAACGCCTGAAAAAACTCGGCTTGCGCATTTACTCCGCGCACATTCAGCCCTAAATCTTGGTAAGAATGGAGCACTTCTTCAAATTCGTTTTGGCGCAACAAGCCACTATCGACAAAAATACAATGCAGGTTTTGGCCAATGGCTTGGTGCAGCAACAGCGCCGCCACCGAGGAATCGACCCCGCCCGAAAGCCCCAACACCACTTTTTCTTGCCCTAACTGAAGGCGCAGGTTTTGCACGGTTTCGGCTACAAAAGTATCTGCTGTCCAGTTGGGGACGGCTTGGCAAATGTGTTGTACAAAATTTTGCAATAGCTTTTTTCCCTCCAAGGTATGCGTTACTTCGGGGTGAAACTGAATACCGAACGCCGATTTTCCTACCCATTCAAAGGCAGCAAAAGGAATTTGGGTGGTAGAAGCGATGGCGCGAAACCCCTCGGGTAGCTGCGTGATGGTGTCGCCGTGGCTCATCCATACTTGGGTTTCGGGCAATATTCCCTGAAACAAAGGATGAGAAGTATCTAAATTATGCAAAGTAGCGCGGCCATATTCGCGGTGGGCAGCAGGGGCTACGGTGCCTCCTTGCAGGTGAACCATTAGTTGTGCGCCATAACACACCCCCAATACCGGGGCGTGGGCGCTCAATTGGGCTATATCGACTTGTGGGGCTTCGGCATCGTGTACAGAGCAAGGGCTTCCCGAAAGGATAATGCCTTTGAGCGAGTCGGTTAGTGGGGGAATTTTATCGAAAGGATGAATTTCGCAATACACTTGCATTTCGCGCACACGGCGGGCGATGAGTTGGGTATATTGTGAACCAAAATCAAGGATCAGGATTTGTGCTTGTTTCATATGCAAAAGTAAGCAAAAACTTTTCAGCCAGTATTTGATTTTGATGGGTTGCCCTTAACTTGCAAGCCTATTGTAGATGAAAAAACCTACTGATGAAAGAAAAAGACTTGATTTTTGGTTTTCACGCCATTGTAGAAAGTTTGCGCGCCGGCAAACCCATCGATAAAATTTTTATCCAACGCGAAATGGCCTTGGCCAAGCAAGCACCCGAGCTATGGCACTTGGTGCAAGAGCAAGGAGTTACTGTGGTGAAAGTGCCTCAGGAGAAACTGAACAGCTTGACCCGCAGAAACCACCAAGGCATTGTGGCCATTGCCTCGCCGGTCAACTTTGTGGCCTTAGACAATTTGGTGCCCGTGATTTTTGAGAGGGGCGAAAATCCGTTGATTTTGGTGCTCGACCACCTAACCGATGTGCGCAATTTTGGCGCTATTTTGCGCACTGCCGAGTGTTGCGGCGTACACGCGGTGGTCATTCCCGAAAGGGGCGGCGCACCGGTCAACAGCGATGCGATGAAAACCTCGTCGGGGGCGCTGAACTATGTGCCCATTTGCAAAGAAAAAAACCTGCTGACGGCTGTGCAATTTTTGCAAGACAGCGGCCTGCAAATAGTGGCTTGTACGGAAAAAGCCGAAAGAACATTGTTTCAATTAGATTTTACGCTGCCGACTGCCCTCATTATGGGGTCGGAAGAAACCGGTATTGCGATGGAGCTACTGCGCAAAGCCGATGTTTGGGCTAAAATTCCGATGCTGGGGCAAATCGGTTCTTTGAATGTGTCGGTGTCGGCTGGGGTTTTTCTGTATGAAGTAGTGCGACACCGGCTGGGATAAACCTTAATGAAAACTTAAAAGAGGTTTAAATTTGACTTAAGCTTAACTTTATGTTCTGAAATCGGTTGTATTTTCGAATCATCAATTCTTATTAAACTTTTAAAATATGCGAAATTTTCGATTTTTATGGACAGCAGCTTGTATGGTGTTAGTCCTTTCAACTTCTGCAATCCAAGCACAGACCGCTGAAGAAATTTTAGAAAACTACTACGAAACCATTGGCGG
>DMHB01000004.1:0-5929 GCA_003449595.1 Microscillaceae bacterium
GTCCTCCACAAACTTACCTCTTGATAAGTGTGCTAACTTACTTCTCCAAGCATGGTTGTTGTAAGAGGAAGATGTATAAAAAACCGGCATTGCTCAACATAAATACTTTGATGGGGAAGCTGTAGGGCTTGGAATAAAATACCTTGTTGTGCTTTAGACAAATGGGCAACTTTTCTGATGGCTGATTTATCGATCATAATAACTCAAAAAGCTTAATCTTTAATAATAAAGGCGATATACTGATCATACTTCGGTTCTTTTAAACACTGTTGAATCTTCCATCCTGTACCTTTCAAAATGTCTTCCATTTCTGCTAAGGATACGAAAAGATAATCAGCCCAAGGCGTAGCATACTTTCTATACCTGATGCGTACCCTTACTTGTCCGGTCATTCTTCCCCTTGCTCGATTCTCCTGCTGGTAAACCCTATCATCCTCATTGTCGAAAGCTATTCCATAAGGATCTAAAGTCTCAGCTAAAATGAGTGCCTTGTCAGAAGTAAATTGGTGTGCCCGATGAAAAAACTGATGGGCTTTGTCAAAATTTTCTAACAATCCAAAGTTATTTCCAAACATCAAAATGGTGTCGAAAATACCGACCTCGCTGTTTAGATCCTCCACACTGCCCAACCAAGTCTGTTGGATACCCCTGCGTTTACAAACTTCCAAAGCCAGAGGCGAATTATCCATCGCCACCACATCGAATCCTTTGTTTTGCAAATGAAAAGCGTGCTTACCACCTCCACAACCCACATCGAGCACGCGGCCTTTTACACTTTCTACAGCCTTTTGTTGTATCGATTCCCATTGGTCGAAAGGCTCGGTGTAAGCATCGGAATCGCCATTGAGCGAAAAATGTCCATCTTCCCTCTCTACGATGTCATATCCACCTTTTTGGTGTACAAAAGTATCATATATGTTTCTGCCATAGGCATCCTCGTGTGTTTGTAGTCTCATAAATGGAAAGCTTAAATAGAATTTACGGCTAATATTAAAAGCAATTATTTTAAAATTCAATTTACTTTCCTAAATTTGCAAGCCTAAAACCGCATTTTGGCAATTTAGCTTTGAAAAAAAACACCACATATCAAATTGACATTTTCAATCTGGGCAATCAAGAGTATCATTTTACTTTTAAGCCTGATGACGGATTTTTTAATCATTTTGAAAATGCTTTGGCTGAAGGTGGCCAATTTTCGACCGATTTAACCCTGACAAAAACTGAAACTGTTATACAATTAAAGTTTTTTATCAAAGGCTTCTTGCGGTTAATTTGCGATAGAAGTTTAGAAATATTTGACTACCCTATCGAAATTCAAGAAACCCTCGTGCTTCCATTCGGGAAACCCAACCATGCAGAATGGGAAGAAGGATTAGAATACATAGATACCAATGCAACACAAATTGATGTGCAACCTTTCATCTATGAATTAGTGAGCTTGTCTATCCCTATGAAAAAACTACATCCTCGTTTTGTGGATGCTTTATCAGCAGACGATGGCAATGAAATATTAATTTACAGTTCATCTACCTCAGAAGCAACCCAAGAGACTTTGCCTCTGCAAGAAAAAGAAGAAAACACCTGGCAAAAAGCCTTGAAACAACTCAAGAAAAACTTATCATAATTCTTAATACAAGTATTTGCATCATTTAACTTTTTGAGACTATGGCACATCCTAAGCGTAAAACCTCTAAAACTCGCCGCGATAAACGCAGAACCCATTACAAAGCTACTGCACACAGCAATATCGTAGCTTGTCAAGAAACCGGCGAACCCCACTTGACACATCGTGCTTATGTTGTAGATGGCAATTTGTACTACAACGGCAAAATGCTGATTGAAAATTATCAACCGGTAGCATAAAGCCTTTCAAAAGTATATTGGGGATAGGTTGATATCCCCCCTATCAAATTGTAAAAGGCTCGATGAGAATAGCATTAGATGCAATGGGTGGCGATTTTGCCCCCCAAGCTGCCGTAGAAGGCGGCATATTGGCTGCTCAAGCTTTGCCCAGCGATACCATTGTATTCGTGGGCATCGAAACGGCTATACAAGCTGAATTGGACAAATTAGGTCAAGTCCCTCCTAATATAGAAATTATTCACGCCCCTCAAGTGATCGAAATGGGGGAACATCCTACTAAGGCACTTCCTCAAAAGCCCCAGTCAAGTATTAGCATTGGCTTTAAACATCTACAAGAAAAAAATGTGGATGCTTTTTGCAGCGCCGGTAATACCGGTGCTATGCTTGTAGCTTCTATTTTTAGTGTGCGTGTTTCTGAAGGTGTCTTGCGCCCGGCGATCATTAGCCATGTACCCAAATTAGATGGCTCTTATGGTATTATCCTCGATGTGGGAGCCAATACAGATTGCAAACCCGAGGTGTTGTCGCAATTCGGTATTTTGGGGACTATTTACTGTCAACAAGTCTTCAATATTGCCCAACCCAAAGTAGCCCTGCTAAACGTAGGAGAAGAGGAAAAAAAAGGGAATCTACAAGCACAGACCGCCTATCAGCTACTGAAAAACAACCACAAAATTCAGTTTGTTGGAAACATTGAAGGCAGGAATTTATTCGACCAATCTGCCGATGTCATCGTGTGCGATGGATTTGTGGGCAATGTTGTCATCAAAATGGCTGAATCTTATTATGAAATCCTCAAAAATAAGAACTATTCAGACCCGTTTTTTGATAATTTCAACTTCGAAAAAATTGGAGGAAGTCCTGTATTAGGCATCAATGGCAATGTCGTCATAGCGCACGGAGTTTCGAATGCTGCTACGATAAAGAATGCTTTGATCTTAGCACACCGTGTGGCAACAGTGGACTTGCCCGGCAAAATTGCAAGCAGTTTGATTGATTGATAAACCCCCATATAAATAATGTCTATAACGACCAAAGCTGCAATTACCGGTATAGGTGCTTATGTACCCGATTATGTCTTGACAAACAAAGAACTTGAAAAGTTAGTCGATACCAACGATGCTTGGATAACCGAACGTACAGGGATTAAAGAAAGACGTATTCTCAAAGGGGAAGGGTTGGGAACATCTTTTATGGGTGTGCGCGCTGTGCAAGATTTGCTCCGTAAAACCAAAACTGACCCTGCCGACATTGATTTGCTCATCTGCGCCACCACCACCCCTGACTTCGTGTTTCCGGCCACAGCCAACTTAATCGCCAGCGAAGTAGGTGCGGTCAATTCATTTAGCTATGATATGCAAGCCGCCTGTTCGGGCTTTTTATATGCGCTGACGGCAGGTTCGCAGTTTATAGAAACCGGCAAATATAAAAAAGTAGTGGTAGTCGGTGCCGATAAAATGTCGAGCATTATCGACTACCAAGATAGAGCCACTTGCATTATTTTTGGAGACGGTGCCGGTGCTGTTTTATTGGAGCCTAATACGGAGGGATTTGGTATTTTAGACGCTGTACTACAATCTGATGGGGCAGGTTGGGTACACTTACATCAAAAAGCTGGCGGCAGCCGGAGGCCTCCTTCCATCGAAACGGTACAAGCACGCGAGCACTATGTGTATCAAGAAGGTGCTGCTGTGTTCAAACACGCGGTAAAGAGAATGGCGGAGGTTTCGCAGCAAATTATGCAACGCAACCACCTCCAAGGCAGTGATGTAGCTTGGCTGAATCCGCATCAGGCCAATAAACGCATCGTAGATGCCACAGCCAACGCTATGAATCTATCGTTAGACAAAGTAATGATGACCATAGAAAAATATGGCAACACGACCAACGGTACCCTTCCTCTCAATTTTGCTTACTATGAAAAATCGCTACGCAAAGGCGATAATATCATACTGGCTGCATTTGGCGGGGGATTTACTTGGGGATCCGTCTATGTCAAGTGGGCATATAACCCCTCATAAATCTTGCGTATTCGTTTTTTTGTGTTATTTTGTTGTTTTTAGCTGTTATATAGCCTATCCATTCAAATTTAATCGCCCATGAAAGCAAAAGAAATCCAAGATCTCATCACCTTCATCGCTGAATCAGGGTTGGATGAAGTCAATATCGAAACAGAGAGTTTTAAGTTGAGTGTCAAGAGAAATAATTTGACTTTTGATAGTAGCAAAATTCAACCCAGTCCCGTTGTAAATCCTGTGGTGGTGAACACACCGCAAGTTATACCCCCACAAGTTACTACTACTGTAGAATCCAAAGGTGCAACCAGTACAGACGAAAGTAAATTAATCGCCATCAAATCTCCTATGATTGGTACTTTTTACAGAGCTTCAAGCCCCGACACACCGGCTTTTGCCAATGTGGGCGATGATATCAAAGCCGGGCAGGTAGTTTGCATCATCGAAGCTATGAAACTTTTCAATGAAATTGAATCTGAAATATCAGGCAAAATTGTAAAAGTATTAGTGGAAAACGCTTCACCTGTTGAGTATGACCAACCGCTATTTTTGGTAGATCCGTCTTAACTCAGTCCAATAATACGGTATTTTATTTTTTTTCAATTGACCTCCTATCTATGTTCAACAAAATCTTGATCGCCAATCGCGGTGAAATAGCACTTAGAATTATTCGTACCTGCAAAGAAATGGGCATTAAAACAGTGGCCGTTTACTCTACTGTCGATAGAGAGAGTTTGCACGTTCGATTTGCCGATGAAGCCGTTTGTATTGGGCCACCTGTCAGCAAACAATCTTACCTCAATATTCCTAACCTAATAGCCGCCGCTGAAATTACTAACGCAGATGCGATACACCCGGGCTATGGATTTCTTTCTGAAAACGAAGACTTTTCCCGCATTTGCGGCGAGCACGGCATCAAATTCATCGGTGCCTCTCCGATGATGATTGCTACTATGGGCGATAAATCTACTGCTAAAGAAACTGTAAAAAAAGCACAAGTACCCACTATACCCGGATCAGAAGGTTTATTAGAAAGCTTAGATCAAGCCAAAAGCTTAGCCAAAGAAATCGGATATCCGGTAATTATCAAAGCTACAGCAGGCGGCGGCGGGCGAGGTATGCGCATCATCCGTGAAGAAGGTGAATTTCAAAAGCTTTGGGACAGCGCCAAGCAAGAAGCCGAAGCAGCTTTTGGCAATGACGGGCTTTATATGGAAAAATACATCGAAGAACCTCGACACATCGAAATACAAATAGCCGGCGACCAATATGGCAAAGCCTGTCACCTATCAGAAAGAGACTGCTCCATCCAACGAAGACATCAAAAATTAGTAGAAGAAACTCCCTCTCCTATTATGACTGAGGAACTGCGCGAAAAGATGGGACAAGCCGCTATCAAAGTAGCCGAATCAATACAATATGAAGGAGTGGGCACCATCGAGTTTTTGGTTGACAAACACCTCAACTTTTACTTTATGGAGATGAATACGCGTATTCAAGTAGAACATCCCATTACAGAAGAAGTTACAGCGTTTGATTTGATTAAAGAACAAATCAAAATAGCAGCAGGTGAAAAAATATCAGGCCGTAATTACTACCCACAACTACATTCTTTAGAATGCCGCATCAATGCCGAAGATCCAACCAATGGTTTTAGACCCAGTCCCGGAAAAATTACTAACCTCCACATCCCCGGAGGTAGAGGAGTCCGCGTTGATAGTCATATCTATGCCGGATATTCCATCCCGCCCAACTATGACTCTATGATCGCTAAGCTCATTGTCAGTGGGCAAACCCGCGAAGAAGTGCTCATCCGAATGAAGCGAGCTTTGCAGGAGTTTGTAATAGAAGGAATCAAAACAACCATCCCTTTTCACATCAAATTAATGGATGATCCTAACTTCAAAGCAGGTAAATTTACTACAGCCTTTTTAGACAACTTTGATTTTACAAGTTTATCAGACTAAACCCTTTTTCTTACATCTTTAATTTTTTTTTTTTTTTTTTATTATTTTTTTTTTTTTTTTTTTTTTTTTTTTATATTTTTTTTT
>DMHB01000004.1:6181-6339 GCA_003449595.1 Microscillaceae bacterium
TTTTTCTTACATCTTTAATTCAATATCTTATGAAGCATCATTTTTTTCTAAGCGCTATTATAGCAATAAGTTTATTAACAGCTTGTGGCGGTGGCAACAAGGCAACTAAAGACGAAAGTAGCAACTCTACCAGCAAAGAGCCTGTCAAAGAAGCCCCC
>DMHB01000002.1 GCA_003449595.1 Microscillaceae bacterium
TTTTAAAATGGGTTTTTTGTTTGGATTCCTTGCTGAGACATAAAAAAGGATTTGCTGGTTTCACCGGCAAATCCTTAAAAAAATAATGAAATTCGGATTTATTGATTCTTTCTTCTCTCGTTTTCCAGAATCATCGGATTGTTCTGCACAATGAATATGTCTTCTGTAACGGCATTTAAAAACTGAATTTCCACCATTTGTTCGTTTTTATCGCCCAATTTCACTTTAGCTTTTTTGAAACTCATTTTGCCTTCTTTGTCTTCGGTCTTGTTGGTAAAAAAAACATAATAGTTATCTTCTTCTTTGAGCAAAGCCGAAAAAGGCACAGCATACGATAGTTCTTTATCGTTGGGGTTCACCACGGCGCCCCGCACACTCATACCAGGCACTACAAAGCTTTTATCGGGTGCACTAAACTTCACGTGGATGGTAATGGCCTTGTTTTCAGAGTCAATCATTCGTTCGATATTGATGACCCGCCCTGTAACATTGGGCACTGAGGCGTTGATGAAGTCAAGATCGACCGTTTGTCCTTCTTGAATCAAATTTAAGTCTTTATCATACACAAATAAATCTGCTTGCATTTCGGATAGGTTGACCACTTCTGCCAGTACAGATTGCGGAGAAGCCAGCATCCCTACTTTTACAGGTAGTTTGTGGATATAGCCTGAGATGGGCGAACTGATGGTGATCATTTTTTTGATGACAGCATTCTGCGGTGTTTGCAGGTCGTTGACATTTACCCCCAAGGTTTCTAATTTGGCTCGTAGGGCTTTTTCTTTGGCAATGATGGCATTGTATTTTGCTTCAACTACTTGATATTGTGCTAAGGCGCCTACATTGCTGTTGACCAGTTCTGTTTGGCGTTTGAACTCGATGGCTAAAAAGTCCATTTCACTCTTGGTATTTAGGTATTCGTTCTGCAGTTCAATCAAAGGCATACTGCGCAGCGTCAATACAGGCTGTCCGCGACCTATATAATTGCCTTCTGTTACGAAGACTTGCTCTACCTTGCCTTCCAAATCGCTGCTAATATTGGCTTGGTTGTTGGGTAATGAGCTAACTTTTCCATTGAGGTACACATACGAAGCAATGGCTTTTTTACCCGGTTGAACCAACTGGATATTCATCAATTCGAGTTGTTTGGCGCTTAGCGATAGCGTAAGCAGTTCCTTTTTTTCTTCTGCTTTCTTCGACTCGGTCTTAGTAGAGGTTTTCCCGCCACAAGCCACAAGCGACACACTTATGCAAATGGCAATGATAAATTTAAGCATAAGGCTTTGAGTGGGTTTCTTGGTGAAGTATATCATATCAATAATTAGCTTCCAGGAAGTTGATGGTAATGATGGCTTGGTTATATAAATGTAAAGTTTCTAAATAGTTTTGTTCGATTTGAAACGATAGCTCGATATTTTGCAGATAGGCGTAGTAGCCAATGCTACCCAATCGAAAGCTTTCGCGCGCATCGCGCAAAATTTCACGTGCTTGGCGCAGCCCTGTGGTTTCTAAGTATTCCAAATTTGATACTTGTTGCTTGTAGCTTCCAATTACTTGGGCAAAGCTGGTACCAAGTTGGTAGTTGGTAAGGCGTTGTTGGGTTTGCGCAATTTCGATGCTCTTTTTGGCCGAATTGATCCCCGAACGATTAGCCCAAAACCAAATAGGCAGCGAAATTCCCAATTGTAAGCGAGGAACAAAGCCTGTACTGGCATCGTTTCCTTGGTTCAGATAGCCTATAAATAAGCCCGGAAGTCTTTTGCGGCGTTCTACTTGTAGAACCTTTTCTTGATAGGTTATCATTTTCTCATTGAAAGTAAGCAAAGGGTTGGCGGCAAATTCGCTGGTATCAGCTTCCGATACATAGACAGGCGCTGGAAGTTTGGCAAACCCCCCCTCAATTGTAAAAGTAGTGTCGCCGGGCGACCCCATCAACAGTGCCAGTTGAATTTTGGTGTTGTTATATTCTGTTTGGGCTTGTTGTAGATTGTAGGAAATGCGTCGGTATTGCGATTCCCCGTTGATTTTTTCCAAATTTGTAATTTCGCCTACCCGCAGACGTACATCATTTACACGCAAAATGTCTGAGTAAACAGAATCTTGTCGTTTCAGTAGTTTGATTTTTTCATCCAAAAACAACAAGTCATTGAAAGCATTGCGCACTTTATATACTAAGTTATTGTTACTGATGAGTTTTTCAGTTTTTACTGCATCAATTTGAGCCAATTGTGCGCGACGTTGTGCCACGTAAACACCGGGGTATTGAAAAGCGAACAAAAGCCCCGGGCGTAAATCTTGGCCGGTAGGAGCTTCAAATAGCAGCATTGGGTTATCGAAGCGATAAGTAGCTGGCAGCAAGGTGGTTTCCCTTTCTAAGCGTTGGTCGGCTACCTTCATTTCGGGGTTATTAGTTACTGATAAATTAATAGCCTGTTCCAAAGTCAAATTATTTTGCGCTTGTGCAGGTAATGTAATAAATGCGCCAACAACGAGCCACAAGGAAATCATTTTGGCTGACGAAGCACTTACCAAAGGCTTCTCATTTTCATCCCTTTCTGATTTTCCATTAAACAGCGCATACAGCACAGGCAACACTACCAGGGTCAGCAAGGTAGCCGTAAACAAACCACCAATAACAACTGTGGCTAAGGGTCGTTGTACTTCAGCTCCCGCGCTATTGGAAAGCGCCATTGGCAAGAAACCCAACGCCGCTACAGCGGATGTCATCAACACAGGTCTGAATCTATCAGACACGCCTAATAAAATACGTTCTCTCATATTAATAATTCCTTTTTCCCCTAAAGCGTTAAATTGTCCAACTAATAAAATTCCATTCAAAACTGCTATGCCAAACAAGGCGATAAACCCTACACCCGCCGAAATACTAAAATTCATTCCTCTTGCTAAAAGTGAAAAAATACCTCCTACAGCCGATAGAGGCACCACTGTATAAATCAATAAGCTATCGCGCACAGTGCCAAAAGTACTAAATAGCAAGCCAAAAATGATCAGCAAAGCGATGGGTACTACTACGCCTAAGCGTTCTTTGGCACGTCTGAAGTTTTCATATTCGCCGCCAAACTCGGCCTTGTAGCCCATAGGCATAATGACTTGTTTGTCTATTTTTTGGATGGCTTCTGTTACTACAGATTCTAAGTCGCGCCCACGAATATTAAATCCTAAACTCAACCTACGGCGCAGGTTTTCGTGGCCTATTTCGGTAGGGCCTAAGTCTTCGTTGATTTCGGCCACTTCTTTGAGCGGAATGGTTTGACCATCTTTATCCAATAGGACAAGATTGCCGATGGCAGCCACCTTTTGCCTGTCTCTATTGCCTAAGCGTAAGGTAAGGGCAAATCTTTTTTCATTTTCGTAAATGATGCCTGCGCTGGTTCCTGCAAAAGCTGTCTGGATAGTACGGTTGATTTGCGCGGTTGTAATGCCATAAAAGGCCATTTGCTCGCGGTTATACTTCACATTTAATTGGGGTAGGCCAAATACACGTACTTCTTGAATATCTGTAACACCTTCTATTTTGCGCAATACATCCAGTATTTGCTTCCCTTTGAGGGAAAGCGTGTCTAAATCTTCGCCGAAAAGCTTGACTGATACGTCTGTGCGTGAGCCACCCATTAACTCGTTTACACGGTTTTCGATGGGTTGCTGAATGGCAATAACAAGTCCAGGAAACTGCCTCAATACTTTTTCAAATTCAACGGCTAAGTCTTCTTGGTTTTTCCCTTTTTTCCATTGTTTCTTGTCTGTAAGATTTACTACAAACTCTTGGTATTCAAGTGGTTGGGGGTCGGTGGGTATTTCAGAAGTACCAATTTTTGAAACTACTTTGGCAATTTCATCTGGAAAAGCTTTGATAAGTTCTTTTTCAATTTGATCGCCTAAGCGCATCGTCTCGGTAGGGGAGGTGCCTACAGGTAATAGCACCGAAATCACGAAATCGCCCTCAGCCAATTTTGGAATAAACTCGCCACCAATCCTGCTAAAGCCCAAATAACCGGCAAATAGTACACCTATGGCAAACAAAACGACTAATAGTTTGGCGCGCAAGGCGAATTTCAATAATGGCTCATAACCTCTGTAAAGCGCTTGGACTATCCACTCGGAAATACCGCCGTGGTGTGCCGATTTGGGAGGCACGATGATCAAAGCACTCATCATCGGGACATAGGTGATGGCCAGCAGAAGTGCCCCGGTAATGGCAAAACTTACGGTTTTGGCCATTGGAACAAACATTTTACCTTCTATGCCAGTAAGGGTAAACAGGGGAAAATATACAATAAGAATGATAAGACCACCAAAAACCACCGATTTTTTGACTTCAGCGGTTGCTTCGATGATAATGTCTTGCCGCTCTGTATAAGTCAATTTTTGTAATGTGCCTTTTTCTTTTAATCGGTTTTCCATCGCCAGTGCTAAAAACAGCACCACCGTCTCTACTACAATGATGGCCGGATCGACTAACAAGCCAAAATCAATGGCGCCCAAACTCATCAAATTACCCACAACTCCAAATTGCTGCATCATAATAAAGGCAAACAACATAGCCAAAGGAATAACCGAGGCAGCCAACAAACTTGCCCGCCAATTGCCTAAGAAAAGTAAAATAACTCCTACTACAATCAAGGCGCCTTCTACTAAGTTGGTCATTACTGTGCCAATGGCTCTCGAAACCAAGCTTTGGCGATCTAAAAACGACTCAATCATCAAGCCTTCCGGAAGGTCTTTTTCAATTAATTTGATTTTATCTTTGACACGTTGGATAACTGCACTGCCGTTTTCTCCTTTTCGCATCAAGATAATGCCACCCACTACTTCGCCTTTGCCATCCATCGTGAGGGCACCGTAACGAATGCTAAAACCAAATTCTACGTCGGCCACATCTTTGACTAAAATTGGAACGCGGTTATTGATTTTGATAACAATATTTCCTATGTCTTCTAACGAGGTGGCCAGACC
>DMHB01000232.1 GCA_003449595.1 Microscillaceae bacterium
GTGTTTGTCCCAACGTTCTTTGGCAAATTTCCAATCATTTTTTAAACCTTCCTCGGTACGTTTGCAAGCAGGCAGGGCAAAAACAGCACAAAAAATAAACAATAAGCTCAAAAGGTAAATAGACTTTTTCATATTATGTTTTGATAAGTTAAAAAAACGAATTTTACGAAGTTATCATTTTTTTGAAAAAAAACTATGCTTTCAAAAGGTTTGTTGTCGTTTGTTTTGCCAAGGCTTCTGCACATTTTTCGCCATCCATAGCTGCCGACATAATGCCGCCTGCAAAGCCTGCGCCTTCCCCGCAAGGGAAAAAATACTTGATTTGGGGATGTTCATAGGTGTCAACTAATCTTGGAATGCGCACCGGCGAAGAAGTGCGACTTTCGACACCCACCAACTGCGCTTCGTTGGTGAGGTAGCCTTTCATTTTTTTGCCAAAGTCTTGCAGGCCTTGGCGCAGACACTGGGCAATGAAATCGGGCAGCACTTCGTCCATCGCTACTGCCGTGAGGCCGGGCTGGTAGGAGGTTTTGACCAAAGTGGTAGAAACCTTTTTCTGTACAAAATCAACCATACGCTGGGCGGGGGCGTGTTGGTTTTGGCCTGCGAGGAGACAAGCTTTTTGCTCGACAGCCTGCTGAAACCGCAAGGCGGCCAAGGCCCCAAACTGTTTGAAGTTTTGCCAATCGGGTTCATCGACCGATACCACGACCCCAGAATTGGCAAAATAGGAATTGCGCCTTGAAGGCGACATACCGTTGACTACTACCTCGCCGGGGGCAGTGGCCGAAGGCACAATGAAGCCACCCGGGCACATACAAAAAGAAAAGACACCTTTGCTGGTATTTTTCCAAGACACCTGGCTCACCAAACCATAAGAAGCCGCCGGTAGGTAAGGGCTGCGTGTGGGGCAATGGTATTGAATCTGATCAATGATTTGCTGGGGGTGCTCGATGCGTAAACCCAGCGCAAAAGGTTTGGCTTCGATGTAGATTTGCTGTTGGTGCAATAGCTCAAAGATGTCGCGGGCAGAGTGGCCGGTGGCTAATATGACCCCTTTGCCCAACCATTCGCGGCCATCGGCGGTGCGCACGCCTTGCATCGTGTTGTTTTTTAGGATAAAATCGACCACTTTGGTTTCAAAATGCACCTCACCGCCTGCTTCGAGGATGCTTTGGCGGAGGTTTTGTACAATAACCGGCAGTTTGTTGGTGCCGATATGCGGGTGGGCTTCCACCAAAATATCTTCCACTGCGCCGTGATGGACAAATATTTCAAGAATGCGCTGAATATCGCCCCGCTTTTTGGAACGGGTATAAAGTTTTCCGTCCGAATAGGTACCGGCACCGCCTTCGCCAAAGCAATAATTGGATTCCGGATTGACGACTTCTTCTTTGTTGAGCGCGGCCAAGTCGCGGCGGCGTTGGCGCACATCCTTGCCCCGCTCCAGCACAATGGGCTTGATGCCTAATTCAATCAGCCGAAGCGCAGCAAATAATCCTGCCGGCCCTGCTCCTACAATGATGGCTTGAGGCTGGTGGCTTACATCGGGATAATGCCAAGTTTGCGTAAGTCGGTGGGGCGGCATAGGTTCTTGTTGGTACACCGCTGCTTGGATGTTGACTTTTATTTGTTTGCTGCGAGCATCGATAGAACGGCGCAGCACCCGATGTTCAAAATGCTGTGGGTCGATTTGTAGCAGTTGGGCTAAATGTTGGTGCAGCAAAGGGCTTTGGTAGCCTATTTCGGGCGAAACCTGAAAGGAAAGTGTTTGAGGCATGGCAAGTCGGTATTTAGGAGGAGATTTATTCCTCAATCCAAAACACAAAAATAAACAATGGTGTGGCTTATGCCAAAGTTTGGGCTTGTGGAACTTGTGCCACCGTAAAGCCAATGACAGTGCCTTGACCAGGAGTACTGTCAATTTCGATGCAGCCCCCTTGCGCTACAACGCTTTTGCGAACCAAAAACAGCCCCAAGCCTGAGCCAACTTCTTGGGCTGTTCCAACTGTTTTTTTGTGGTGAACAAGCTCGAAAATAGTGGCTAATTTATTGGCAGGAATGTCCACGCCTTGGTCTTTTACAATGATTTTGACCCGATTATATGGTCAGTATAAACTGAGTGCCTTTGTTTGGCCTACTGATTACTCGTATGCCGCCACCCTGAGCCAGTACACTTTCGTGAACTAAAAACAGCCCCAACCCGGAGCCGCCTTCTAAGGCAGTGCCTCTGGTACTTTTGTCTATGTCTAAGTCGAAAATATGAGGCAATTTTTCTGGCGTAATTCCTACCCCTTGGTCTTCTATTTGAATTTCAACTCTATTATTTTCTAAACTGGTGGCTCGAATCGCAATAGTGGTCTGCTTAGGACTAAACTTGATGGCGTTTTGCAGTAGGTTGCGTAAAATAAGATCCATCAATTGTTTATCGGCCTTTATCATCAAATCAGGCGGGATATCCAGCTGGATTTGAATGTCTTTGTGCTGGGCTTTAGGCAAGTTGAGCGCCAAAATTTTTTCAACCAAGCCCAACAAAGGAAACAACTCTTTCTGTACCAATATCTTGTCTTGGTTCAGTTGGATACTCGACCAAGTAAGCAGATTCTCTAATAGGTCGATGTTGTTTTTTACGTTTTGGTCTAATTGTGCTAATAATTTTTTTAAGTCTTCGGCTGATAAGTTTGATTCTAAACGTGTAAGTTCCAATAAGCCGGTAAGCGTATTCAGCGGCGAGCGGAGGTCGTGGGCTATGATAGAAAACAATTTATTTTTGAGGGTATCGGCTTCCTGCAACTTGTTGGTGGTTTCTTTGAGGGCTTGGGTCTCGTTTTGGAGGGCTTGAGTCTTTTCTACCACTGTTTCTTCAAGTAAACGGTTCTGATTTTTGATAGTGGTTTGTAAGACTTGCTCTGATTTCAGCAATTCTTGTTGCATTTTATTCCTTTGAATGCGCATTACGTTTAGCATATCGGCCAAAGCAATCGAAAAGATAAAGGCTTCAGCCAGAGTACCTATCTGAATAGCATATTCTGAAAAAGTAGATGATTCGATAATTCCATAAAGCTTCAAATAATACACCAAAGCGAAGGAAAGGAAAACCAACCAGCCGAAAATAAAGAAGCGAGCAGTAATATTCCCTTTCCAATAAACATAAATGGCTGCTACGGGCATAAATGGAAGTAAAAAAGCGCCTAATAGTTGTATCGCATTTTGATAAATAATGCTATTGTCGATACATAAGTATCAAGAACAATTTAT
>DMHB01000367.1 GCA_003449595.1 Microscillaceae bacterium
CCACTGCCGCCAGTCTTCCAGACTGGTGGCCAATTCCATAGCAGCCTTCAGACTTACTGACGGCCAAACAAAAATACAAAACCGATGGAATGGATCGGAAGTCTTAATTGCAAACTCAGGATGCCAATGAAGTGGTGTAATGCTTAAACAAATATGCAGAAAGGTGTTGGCTAAATTTCCCCATGGGTGATTTGATGTGCTATACGCCAAGAAAAATATAGTCAACCGCTCCCTCTTGCAATTCAGGCTGTTGTATGCTAAGTTTGGTCAAAAAAACAGAAACAGATTACTTATCAAATTCATCAATGCAATGCAAAAAGACTGGACTCCTCAAAATGTACGGGTGGTGGTTTTAGGCTTGGGTTTGTCGGATTGGGACGATCCTTCCGACCCTATCGGACACCGTGACGCGGTTTTGTACAAATTTTTCAGACAGTGTGGCGTAGGGCCTGACCACATCCTACACATCCGCGACGAAGGGGGCGATCGGGACAGCCTGATGGACACCTTGCCCGATTTCTTGGCCGATTCGGATGAAGACACCTTGTTTATTTTCTACTATGCCGGCCACGGCGAATATCCCGAAGACAGTGAATGGGATTATGACTATGATTTGTCCTTTTGCCATCCTTCCGAAAACTCGTTTACCTTGGCCGATTTGGTGGGCATCATCGAAGAAAATTTCAATGGCTACAATGTTTTGATGATTGCCGACTGTTGCCAATCGGGCAACATAGCGCGCTTTGCTGCTGAGGCCGATAGCGAGTATTATTATGCCGGCTTGACTTCGGCTTTGGCCGACAACTCTTCGACAGGCAGCTGGACTTTTACCGACTGTTTGTTGGAAGCCCTTACCGGCAACGCTGAAATTGACTTGAATGAAGATGGCACTATTTCGCTCAAAGAATTGGCCAAATATGCCAAATCGCAGATGAAAGACATCGAAAATCAAAAATCTGATTTTGGTTTTACCGATGGTTTCGAAGCAGAAATGAGTCTGGCAATCGCCCAATGGTCGTAAATGCCTGAGGCTAATATCCGTATTTCTCTTGCCAACGGCTTTTCAAAAACTGCCTTAGTTCTTGCTCGCGGGGGTTGCTGCCCGGCTCGTAAAACTTCTTGTTTTCCAACGGGCGGGGCAAATACTCCTGCTTCACAAAATTTCCCGCGAAAGCGTGCGCATATTGGTAGTCTTTGCCATAGTTCAGTTGTTTCATCAACTTGGTGGGGGCATTGCGCAAGTGGAGCGGCACAGCCAAGTCGCCCGATTTCCTAACTTCCGCCAAAGCGTCTTCGATGGCCATATACGCCGCATTGCTTTTAGAGGAAGTGGCCAAATAAATGGCTGCTTGCGACAAAATAATCCTGGCTTCGGGATAGCCTACTACGTTGACCGTCTGAAAACAACTGCTGGCTATTACCAGCGCCGTAGGGTTGGCGTTTCCAATGTCTTCAGAAGCCAAGATAAGCATACGGCGGGCGATAAACTTGGGGTCTTCGCCACCTTCAATCATCCGCGCCAGCCAATACACGGCTGCGTTGGGGTCGCTGCCGCGGATAGACTTGATAAAAGCAGAAATGATGTCATAATGTTGTTCGCCCGATTTGTCGTACAGGGCGGTTTTGGTTTGCAGCACCTGCATCACCAACTCATCCGTAACGCGGATGGGCGAGGCTTGGCTCGTGCTGGCTACCACCATTTCAAAAATATTGAGTAGTTTTCTGGCATCTCCTCCCGAAAAGCGAAACAAGGCTTCTGTTTCTGCCAACTCAATAGAAAGTGTTTTCAACAGCTTGTCTTGTTGAAGTGCCTTTTGGAGCAAAGTGGTCAAGTCTTCAGGCGAAAGCGGCTTGAGCACAAACACTTGGCATCGCGAAAGCAACGCCGAGATGACCTCAAAAGAAGGATTTTCGGTAGTAGCGCCAATCAAGGTAATAAGTCCTTTTTCAACTGCACCCAGCAGGGCATCTTGCTGGGCTTTGTTGAACCGGTGGATTTCGTCGATGAATAAAATACAACCGCTGAACTGTTTGGCTTTTTCTATCATCTCTCTCACCTCTTTCACACCAGCTTGGATGGCCGAAAGTGCAAAAAAAGGCTTCTGGGTGATTTTACCGATTACTTGCGCCAGGGTGGTTTTGCCTACGCCCGGCGGTCCCCAAAAAATCATCGAACTGATATTGCCATTTTCGAGCATTTGCCTGAAAAAAGCCTTTTCGGCTACCAAATGAGGTTGGCCTACCAAGTCGGCTAACTTTTGGGGGCGCATTCTTTCGGCCAAAGGGGTAGAAGATTCCATCAGCAAAATAAAAACACAGCGTTATTTGGGTTCTAAAACAACAAAAGGCACAATCATTTCTTCCATCGAAATACCCCCGTGCTGGAACGTATCTTTATAGAAATTGACATAATAGTTGTAGTTGTTGGGGTAAACAAAGAAATAATCTTCGATGGCAAATACAAAGGTCGAAGACACATTGAGCTTGGGTAGCTGAAACCGATCAGGATTTTTGGCTACCATTACCTTGTCGCCGGTGTAGTTAAGATTCTTGCCTTGCTTGTAGCGCAAATTGGTGTTTACGTTGCGGTCGCCAATGATTTTAAAAGGCTTTTTGACGAATATGGTGCCGTGGTCGGTGGTGAGCACTACTTTGATTTTTTGGGCAGCCAGTTTCTTGAGCATTTCAAACAAAGGTGAGTGCATAAACCAAGACTTGGTCAGGCTACGGAAGGCAGACTCATCGGGCATCAGCTCGCGGATCATATTCATATCGGTGCGGGCGTGCGACAACATATCGACAAAATTATAGACCAACGCCACCAGCTGGTTGTGTAGCATGTTGTTCAGGTTATCGACCAACGCTCGGCCTTGCGCTTGGGTAATTATTTTATGGTATTCGTACTTGGCTTGAATCCTATTTTTTTGAAGTTGCCTGCCTAAAAAGGCGGCTTCTTGAAGGTTTTTCCCCTCCTCATCATCTTCTTGCACCCAAATATCTGCGTGGTATTTGGCCATATCGCTGGGCATCATTCCCGAAAAAATGCTGTTTCTGGCATAGGCTGTAGTAGTAGGCAAAATAGAGTAGTAGCAGCTTTCTTCGGCCACTTTGAAAAATTCGCTCACCATAGGTTCTATAATTTTCCATTGGTCGTAGCGCAAGTTGTCGATTAGGATAAAGAATACAGGTTTTTTTTCTTCGAGCAAGGGGAACACCTTCTTTTTCATCAATTGGAACGAAAGCAAGGGTTTTTCGACTTGAGGGTCGTTGAGCCAGTCTTCGTAGTGGTCGATGATAAACTTGGCAAAGTTGACGTTGGCTTCATTTTTTTGGGCAGCCAATATTTCCAGCATTTCCTGGTTTTGAGTGCTGTTGATTTCAAGCTCCCAGTAAATCAGTTTTTTATAGATTTCTACCCACTCCTCGAATCCCAACTGGTCGTTGAAAGCCAAGCTTAAGTTTCTGAAATCTTGCTGATAACTTTGGTTGGTTTTTTCAGATACCAACCGTTTGTTGTCGAATAGTTTTTTCATCGACAGCAAAATTTGGTTTGGGTTGATGGGTTTGATAAGGTAGTCGCTGATTTTGGCTCCCAAAGCCTCTTCCATAATGTGTTCTTCTTCGCTTTTGGTAATCATAATCACCGGAATTTGCGGATGCGTTACCTTGATTTGCACCAAAGTTTCTAAGCCGGTCATCCCTGCCATATTTTCATCTAAAAAAATCACGTCGAAAGTGTCGGTTTGGATAACGTCTAAAGCATCGGCACCACTGTTGACAGCCTTTACTTGGTAGCCTTTTTTGGTAAGAAATAAGATGTGTGGCTTCAGAAGTTCGATTTCATCATCAACCCAGAGAATTTTATAATTTTGCATGGTATTTTAAAAGGTGTAATTGACCAAAAATACAAAAAATAACTATCAAACAGGCAGGCATTGAATAAACTCAAAATAATCAACGACCCGGTTTATGGGTTTGTGAAGATAAACACAGAATTACTTTTTGATCTAATAGAACATCCTTATTTTCAGCGACTTAGACGGATCAAGCAGCTGGGTTTAGCCGAGTTGGTTTACCCGGGGGCGCTGCACACAAGGTTTCACCACGCGCTGGGCGCGATGCACCTGATGGGGCTAACCCTAAGCAACTTGCGTATGAAAGGCTTTGAAATCAGCGACGAAGAAATGGAAGCTGCCCAAATTGCCATTTTATTGCACGATGTGGGGCACGGGCCTATGTCGCACGCCTTAGAATCGACCATTTTGCAAGAAGTGCCCCACGAGCAGGTGTCGCTGTTGCTGATGAAAAAGCTGAATGAAGCTTACAAAGGGGCTTTAGACTTGGCCATTGCTATTTTCGAAGGCAAATACCATCGTCCTTTTTTCCACCAGTTGGTTTCGAGCCAGTTAGACTTAGACCGGATGGACTATTTGCAGCGCGATTGTTATTTTACCGGTGTATTGGAGGGCACCATTGGCGCAGACCGAATCATCAAGATGTTGTATTTGCATCAAGACGAATTGGTGGTAGAAGAAAAAGGCATTTATAGTATTGAAAATTTTTTGACTGCCCGCCGCCTGATGTATTGGCAGGTGTATTTGCACAAAACCAATTTGGCAGCCGATACGATGCTAACCAAAATTATTCGACGCGCCAAATGGCTCGTACAGAGCGGTATTTCTGTAGAAGCACCTGCCCATCTTTTGCTATTTCTCCAAAAAAACGTTAAAATTGCAGACTTTGACAACCATACAACTTATTTAGAGCAGTTTGCTACACTCGATGATTATGATATTTGGGCTGCCATCAAGCAATGGGCTACACATCAAGACGAGATTTTGAGTTTGCTATGTCAGCATTTACTACACCGCAAATTATTCAAAATTACCCTTTCAGCACAACCCATAACCCAAGAAGCAATCCATAAAACAACAGACCTCATACAAGCTATGTTTCCAACCCAAGATGCGTTTGCAATTTCTTTTCTTTTTGAAAGTGGTAAAGCTATCAACGAAGCCTATCTTAGTCAAAAGCAATCAATCAATATCCTTCAAAAAAATGGTCAGCTTGTAGAAATTGCTCAAGCTTCTGATTTGCCGAACATCGAAGCCCTAAAAAAGCCTGTAACAAAGTATTATTTGTGTTGGTTGAACGCTTAATGATTTTTACCTAATCTGCTTTTGAATGAAATTTACTGTAAAACAAATAGCACAAATACTTGAAGGCGAAATTCAAGGTGACGAATCGATAGAAATTTATAATTTAGCCAAGATTGACGAGGATGCAAAGCCCGGGAGCATCTCTTTCTTATCCAACCCTAAGTATGAAAGTTTTTTGTATTTGACCAATGCAGAAGCCATTGTGGTCAATCAGGGATTCAAACCTAAAAAAAAGATTCGTGCCACTTTGATTTTGGTGAAAGATGCTTATACCGCCTTTAGTAAACTCTTAGACGAATATGCCAAACGGCTTCATCCCCCCAAAACCGGTATCGAGGCACCTGTTTTTACAAGTAAATCGGCTGTTTGGGGTGACAATTTTTACTTAGGGGCTTTCAGTTACCTTGGCGAAAACGTGCAAATTGGCAAGAATGTCCAAATTTATCCACAATGCCATATTGGCGATAATGTAGTGATCGGCGACAATACGACTTTGTATGCCGGTGTGAAAGTTTATCATAACTGTGTAATTGGCAGTCATTGTACTTTGCACGCCGGTGTGGTCATTGGCAGCGATGGTTTCGGCTTTGCGCCGCAGCCTGATGGCACTTACAAAAATATACCCCAAATTGGGAATGTAATTATAGAAGATCACGTCAATATCGGTGCTAATACTGTAATCGATAGAGCAACCTTTGGGTCCGCTATCCTGAAACAAGGAGCCAAACTCGATAACCTTATCCAAATCGGACATAACGTAGAAATAGGTGAAAATACTGTAATGAGTGCACAAGTAGGGGTTTCGGGTTCGACCAAAATTGGCAAAAACTGCCAAATTGGAGGCCAAACCGGTTTTGCAGGTCACATTAAAATTGCCGACGGGGTACGTATAGCTGGTCAGTCGGGTATCATTTCAAGTATAAAACAAGAAGGGCTTACCTTGTTTGGTTCGCCGGCTTTCCATCACAATGAATTTATGAAGTCATTTGTGTTGTTCAAAAAATTCCCAGAGATAGCCAAACGCTTAGAGCAGTTAGAAAAAGCATCATTTTCCTCTAAAAAAGGTACAGATTAAATAGCAGGCAATTTTTTCACCAAAAAGTTCTAATTTTGCCAAAGTTTTGAAAAAGTAAGAATGAATAGCAAACAACACACCATACAAAAAACTGTAGAAGTTTCGGGGGTCGGCCTACACACCGGAGTTCCTGTAACGATGAAATTCCTTCCTGCCAAAGCCCATCACGGTATTAAATTCCAACGAATGGATCTGCCCCATCAGCCTATTATCGATGCAGATGTTGTTAATGTGGTCGATGTTTCACGAGGCACTACCATCGAGCAAAGCGGGGGCAGAGTCAATACTGTTGAACATACTTTGGCCGCTTTAGTAGGGCTGCAAATCGATAATAT
>DMHB01000036.1 GCA_003449595.1 Microscillaceae bacterium
CAGTCGTCCTTAGCTGTGTAGAAAACTCCATTAGCCTTTATCCCGAAGGCAGCGAAGCTTGGCAAATGAAAGGTATTCTGGCTCAAAAAATGAAAAACCACGAAGAAGCTTTGGAATATTTGCGTAAAGCCATTTCTCTCAACCCCGACGACATGTTGGCTTGGAATGCCAAAGCCGTAAGCCTCTACAAGTTGCAAAAATCGCAAGAGGCTTTGGCTTCGGTGGCACATGCCTTGGACATACTCCGCCTGAAAGTCCATAACGATAAAATTTGGGAAGTACAGCTACTTACGTTAAAAGGCGATTTTTTACAAGATATGTTGTTATGGGATGAAGCACACGAAGCCTATGACCAAGCCCTGAAAATAAACGCTGAAAGCATCATCCCTATTTTGCAAAAGGCCAGACTGTTCGCACAATCGAATCATCTTACCAAAATGTATGAATATCTTGAAAAAGCCTTGGCTATCAAACCTATCCTTAGCAAAGAATTATTATCTGACAGATGCTTCAAACCATTTAGCAAAGAGACAGCTTTTCAACAATTGATAGCTCCTTATCAGCCGCTATCCTCTACGCCTCCACCTGCACAATAATGATCAGAAGATTGTATTTTAAAAATTTCAAACATTTTGCACCAAGCACTGTTAGATGAATAGGACGATTGGGTTTTTTTAACAAAGTTCACATCATTTATTGTTGAAAGCCACTTTTTCAATCATCTCTACCCCATCAAACCTATATTGGTTTTGATAAATGTTGTCATATTTTTTAAGCTGATGACTGCCAAATCGCATCTATCCAAAGTATTTTACTACTTACAGCAAGCAGAACTTACTGACGTCGCTGCTATGGTAAATAATTTGAGTGGTCTATTGGAAAGTGCCGAAAGAGACAACCTATTTTTGGCTTTTCAGTTGATGAAGTCCGGTGGTGTGCCACAAGGATTGCTGACACACGTATTGGCCATCAAACTTTGGCATAGTAATCCCACGCTGCGCCAAACAGCCAACCAGTTATTCAAGAAATTTGCTCCGGCAGACCTACAATTGTTTATCAAAAATAATTTTAGAAGCCCCCAAGCCAAGGAATATAAAGAAAGTCGCATCGCTTCAGTACTAACCAAACTAACAGAGCATCCACTCATCAAACCGGCTATTTTGGGGAACATGAAACTTAAATTGAGCAAAAGAGGCATCAAGTACTGTTTAGAAAACAAAACAGCTCCTGCTTTACAACTTTTGCAAGAACTTGTAGAAGGCGAAACACTTTACCTGAATAACTTTGAGCTAACTTTTTTGCCTGAAGAGGTAGGTATGTTCACACAACTCAAAACCTTGAATATCAGTGGAAACTTATTTCAAGAAGTGCCTCGCACCCTTCAAAATCTCACTAAATTAGAACATATACACTACCGCAACACCCCACTCAATTTAACTGAAATCGCTTATTTGGAAACCACTTTTCCCGAGATATTCGCCAGTCAATATTACAGTGAAGGCGAAAGTTTCAAAACCAATATGAATTTTGAAGAAGCTGTTAAGTATTTTTCAAAGGCGGCTCAACTCAAACCTTCATTTGGCGAGGCTTGGCACCAGTGGGGTGCTTGTTTGCTACACACCACCCAGCAAGCTTTGGCTGTACGAATCTTAGAAAAAGCACTCCAAATTTATCAAGACCGTATTTTCGCTGAACCTCCCAGTGCTTATGTATGGTTTTGTAAGGCTTGCGCCGAAGCCCTGCAAGGGCAAACCAGCCAAAGTCTTCAAAGCTTAGAAAAATGTATTCAACTGGATGCTTCTTACAAACACAAAGCCTTCTATGAGGAAGAGCTAACCAATTTATTTAACAACTCGGAGTTTCTGTCGATTGTAGCATAAGCGCTTTTTTTTTGCTAAATTACAAGCATAATCCAATCGCTTGAATGATGGCTACTTATGCTTTGCAGAAAAATATTTTGGATAGTATTTCTGAAATTAGTTTTAGGCTAATAATCCATGAACCTTTTTATGGGCATTTTTTTTCGGGACTTATCAAAGAGATCACCGAAAAAATACCAACCTTAGCCGTTGGCAGCCATCAAAACCTCATCATCCTGTTTATCAATCCTACTTTCTGGCAAGAAGAATTGAACACCCATGAATTGAAGATGGGAGTATTGAAGCATGAAATTTTACATATCGTATTGAAGCATATCTTCCGACACCAAGGATTTAACCACAAAGAAATATTCAATGTGGCTGCCGATTTGGTAGTAAATCAATACATCAACCGTAGCCATTTGACCCCGGGAGCTGTCTTTTTGGATAATTTCCCTGAGTTAGAACTTAAGCCTCACGAACACGTCAACTATTATTATGACAAACTACTCGACTTGTATAAAAACTTTTGTAATGCCCCCACCTCAGAAGACGGTATTGAAAACCAAGCTTGGTCCAACCTCAAAAATCTATTAAAAAGTACTTCTGATGCCCAAAGTAAGCATACAACTTGGCAAGAAATCGACGAAATGGGTAATGCTGAAAAAGACATCCTCGAAGCAGCCATCAACCAAAGTTTAGAAAACACCCTTCAGCGCACCAAAAGAAAAGACTTTGACACCCTGCCCGGACAATTGCAGGAATATTTACAAGCCTTTCAACTTTCGCTAATTCCCACAATCAATTGGAAGCGTTTGCTCCGTATTTTTGCTAATAATAGTTCCCGTACCAAAATCAAAAATACATTGCGCAGACCTTCTAAACGTTATGGTACTAACCCAGGTATCAAAGTACTGAAAAAACAAAAATTACTCGTCGCTTTGGATACATCGGGCAGCATCGAAGAAAGCGAATTGGAAGACTTTTTTTCAGAGATTTACCATATTTGGAAACAAGGTGCTGAAATATTGGTAGTCGAATGTGATACACAAATACAGCAGCAATATATGTATAAAGGTACAACTCCATCAAGTGTGAATGGCAGAGGTGGCACCGATTTCAACGCGCCCCTTACCTTTGCCAACGAGCAATATCACCCGGATGGGCTAATATACTTCACTGACGGAGAAGGCCCTAAACCCCAAATATTTTGCAATAGTCCAATACTATGGGTAATTACCAAGCAAGGAGTTTCTGTCGATTCCATACAAGAGTTTCAAGGAAGAAAAATCAAGATTAACTAAGCAAATAGAATGCACTTAGCTTATTAACTTTGGCCTTGTCTGCTACTAAACTTTATGGCTGTACAACATATTCAATAGGCAAAGTCCTGAAGGACCTAAAGTATGAAAAAACAAAATTATATACAATACGGTAGTAAATGCAATACACAAGAGCTTGAATTATTCATCTCGCATACGCTGCAAACCAACCAAAAAGCTGAGTTGCAAGGCAAACCCAAAACACCCCTTTGCGTTTGGGGAGAGCACGGCATAGGGAAAACACAAGTAATTGAAAGTTTTGCTCGCAAAAATGGGTATCAGTTTGCCTATATTGCCCCTGCCCAGTTTGAAGAAATGGGCGACTTACTCGGCATGCCCAAAATTTTGTCTGATCAGCGTGCGCAAAACGAAACTACTGTTTTTATACCTCCCGAATGGGTTCCTAAAACTGAGGGACCCGGCATCTTGCTGATCGACGATGTCAACCGTGCCGATGACCGCATTCTGCGGGGTATTATGCAGCTATTGCAAAACTATGAATTGGTAAGCTGGCAGCTTCCTCCCCAGTGGCACATCATTTTGACAGCCAATCCCGACGGAGGCGATTATTCGGTTACACCAATGGATTTTGCCATGATTACCCGTATGATGCACCTCACGCTCATTTTTGATGTCAAAACGTGGGCCATTTGGGCTGAAACTCATAAAATAGACGAACGGGGAATCAACTTTGTGCTCACTTATCCGGAAACAGTAACCGGCGAACGAACTACGCCAAGAACTTTAGTGCAATTTTTTGAAAATATTGCCTCTATCCAAGATTTGAAAAAAGACCTGCCTTTAGTCAAAATGTTGGCTGATGCTTGTTTAGACAGTAATACAGTAACTTCTTTTATGGCCTTTCTCAACAATGACTTGGCGAAACTCATCACCCCAGAAGAAATCCTCAACACTACCCATTTTGAGAAAGAAATCTACCAAAAACTTTTCGCTTTGGTAGAGCAACAGACCAAGCGTGTTGACATCTTATCGGTTATCCTGACCCGTCTGATCAACTATTTGACCATCCATAACCAAAAATTCAAAGCGTCCCAGTTAGACAATGCCAAAAAGTTTTTGAAGATGGATATTTTACCCAATGATATGCGCCTCATCGCTTTACGCGATTTGGCCATTACTGTCAACAAACACCTATCGTCTATAGCAGCAGACCCCGAATTAGGCCAAATTTTACTTACAGGTGGTGTACTCAGGTAGCAAAAGAAAACAATAAGTATGCATCATGATGGTTTGAGTTACGAGGAAATACTTAGGTACGACCGACACTTAAAACTTCCCGAATTTGGCCTACAAAGTCAAACAAAGCTTAAAAATAGTGCTGTATTGGTAGTAGGTGCCGGTGGATTAGGCATCCCTGTATTGCAATATTTAACCGCCGCGGGGATCGGAAAACTTGGTCTGGTGGAGCATGACACTGTGGCGCTCTCTAATTTACAACGCCAAGTGTTGTATAATACAGAAGAAATTGGGCTTAGAAAAGCTACACTTGCACACCAAAAACTCTCCATACTAAACCCACACGTAACCTGGCAACTTTATCCTTGCTGGTTAGACCCACAAAATGCCTATGATATCATCACTCCTTATGACATCATCATTGATTGTTCGGATAATTTTGCTACCCGTTATCTGATCAATGACGTATGCGTAGCCTTAGACAAAACCTTCGTATTTGGTGCCATATATAAGTTTGAAGGGCAAGTGGCAGTTTTTAATGGCATTGATGCAACTACAGGAGATCGCACGGCTACTTACCGTTGTCTTTTTCCCGAACCACCCCTCCCCAGCGAAGTACCTAATTGTGCCGAAGCAGGAGTTCTGGGCGTATTACCTGCCCTTATTGGTTCTATGCAGGCCGCCGAAGCCATCAAAATACTTACCGGCATAGGTAAACCACTCTATAACCAGCTCTGGCATATTGACCTGCTCACTATGCAAACCTATACCCTGCGTATCAAAAGACAAGTAGCACAACCAAAGCATCATAAACCTGATATGTCTTCTCCCAACACCCACCATCATTACGCTAAACCAGTCCCTGTGCTTAGTCCCCAGGCATTGGCTGAAAAACTGGCTGGTAATGACCAGTTAATTACCTTAATAGATGTACGAGAGCCCTTTGAATATGAAATTTGCCATTTACCCAACAGTCTGCTAATCCCTTTGCATAGTTTGCCGAACCAAGTAGATACTATCTCAACCCAAGGAGAGGTAGTGGTTTATTGTCACCATGGTATCCGTAGTATGTATGCTATCCAACTGCTACAACAAGCCAACCCAAATATCATTTATTACAATCTGGAAGGAGGTATTGATGCTTGGGCAGCCACAGTTGACCCCCAAATGACAAGATATTAGTCGTTTTGTTGAAGTTTTTGAAGAAAAACCGTTGCAAAAAATAGATTTACTTGTATTTTCGTAAGCTAATACAATATATTCACAAAGCATTGTGCTCTTTGCCACTGATTTTATCTTATGAAGTCGATTCGCCTTATCCTTTCCCTAACCATCTCCATAGGTTTATTTTACGGACTAAACACTAAATTTGGTAAAATTCCTCCTTTGGGAAAGTTTTTTAACCCTTTCGGGGGATTTTGGCAAAATGCAGAGCCTAAAAATGCTTTCCAAAGTAATCAAAGCATTGCCCTTCCTAAAGTAAAAGAAAAAATAGAAATTGTATTCGACGATAGGTTGGTACCTCATATTTTTGCTCAGAACGAAGATGATCTCTATTTCGCCCAAGGGTACATTACCGCCAAACTACGATTGTGGCAAATGGATTTCCAAACCCGCGCAGCAGCAGGGCGGATATCTGAAATATTAGGCCCAGGTGAAAATAACCAATATGTCAATTTTGACAAGTTTCAACGCCGTATGGGAATGGTGTATGCCGCTGAGCGCTCACGCGATACCATGATGCGCGACGAAACCACACGCAAAGTAATCGAAGCCTACACCCGCGGCGTAAATGCCTATTTGCAAAGTATCAACGAGGCAGACTATCCCATCGAATTCAAATTATTGGATTATGAACCCGAGGAATGGTCGCCGTTAAAATCAGCTTTATTGCTCAAATATATGGCTTATGACCTCAGTGCTTCCAGCGATGATATAGAAATGACCAATATTCTGAAAACATACAAGGGTAACATAACAGAGGAGCTGTTTCCCAATTTTACGCGCAAACAAGAACCCATTGTTCCGCTAAGTACCCGGGTCGATTTTAGATCATTGGTTTTGCCTAAAGTACCTACAGCCAATTCGGTAGTCAAAAAAGAAGACAAAGGCAAAGATTTGAAATTGGATGAGAAAAAAACCAATCCAAACAAGAAAGAACAAAAGAAAAAAGAGGAGAAAGTTGAAGAACAAAAAATAGAAGGGCAAGAAGAAGAAAAACCTAAGGAAGAAGAAAAAACCAACCCTACACAAACCAACCCAGACAAAAAAGAAGCAGAAGAAAAAGAAGAAATGCGCAAAGGAATCGGCAGCAACAACTGGGCAATTAGTGCTGCCAAATCGGCCTCGGGTTATCCTATTTTAGCAAACGACCCCCACTTGGCCTTAAATCTACCTTCTATTTGGTTTGAAATTCAGTTAATCACTCCTCAACTCAATGTATATGGCGTAAGCCTACCCGGAGCACCTTGTATAGTCATTGGATTTAATAAAGACATCAGTTGGGGAGTAACCAACGTAGAATCTGATGTATTGGATTGGTACGAAATCAAGTTTAAAGACAACTCCTTGGCAGAATAAGAACGGAAGAGCA
>DMHB01000301.1 GCA_003449595.1 Microscillaceae bacterium
AATAGGCGTAGTAGGATCGAGTATTATGCGCGAAGTAGCAGCAGATACCAATTTGTAAAAAGTAAAGCCTCCTTTAATACTTTGTTGGGTTGGAGCATTGAGTGTAACACGTCCTGTACCTTGGTTGAAAACCGCACTGCTCCCTCTTTCAAGGTTGCCACTTATAGAAACATTTCGCTGCAAACTGACATCTAAGGTGTTCAGAATGGCCGTTCCTAAAATGCGTAAATCCCCATTGGCTATTAAATTTCCTTTAAGGGTTTTAGTACCTGCATTGTTGAAAGTAACATGGTGGTAAGTAGTTCCAAGAATACTTTGATTGCCGCCACTTCCATAAATGACGGTGTTTAAATTTGAGCCGAAATCGACTGCTGAACTAATCTGATTAGCTAACTGATAGTTTAAAACAGCATTGTCATTTTGTATCCAAGTACCTGCGCCAGTCAATTGAGCCGGAGCGACTCCATTGAGTGTGATCCCCAAACTGCCATTGTTGTTACTAAAGCTAAATCCACTATTGATGGTAAAATTACCGCTTCCTAAATTAAAAGTGATGACGCCACCACTGCCCGAAGTATTAACCACCACATTGGCACTCACCACACAAGGTGCTCCCTCACCACTTAGGCCAAAAGTCATAGCTTCTTGAGCGTTGATGCTGATCAAAGAGGCACTCGCAAATCGGTATTGTCCATTATTGGCTAAGTTGAAAGTACTTCCTGCAAAGGTGGTGATGGCGTTACGGAACTCGAAAGTAGAAGTATTGGCGCTGTTGGCGGCAGCTGTGAAATTACCTAAAACATTCACACTGCCAAAGAAAATATACGCATTAGCAATGGCAACACCGGCGCCATCTTTGAGATTACCTCCGGGAAACACATTAAATTCGGCTTGAAACTGATTGCTTCCTCCATTTACTTCATCAATCAAGGAGCCTCTTATATTGGCCGTTTGTGTAACAGTTATGTTAGCACTTCCCAAATTGAGAATAGCCCCAATTTCCACATTCAAGTCTCCAACTATTGATACCGCACCGGCAGTAAAAGTTTTGGTATTGCTTCCGGTGATAGAAAGCGTTGGATATTGCCTTGCCGGGATGCTATAACTGGTATTACCATAAAACTCAACCACCGATTTATCAATATTGGTGTAGTTATCGGTGGCTATCGCAGGAAAAGGAGCTGTGCCACTTGCTGCTGTAATACGTACCAAAGCCCCGTCGTTGCCGGTGAAAGTGCCTATGGTGTGTCCTGTATAATCTCTCAAATCCAACACGCCGCCGGTACCGATTTCTAAGCTGGTTATATTAATGGTTCCAACTGTAGTAACAGTATAGATAGTAATGGTTGCCACATCAGCGGGATTGGTAGGGTAGCCCGGTCCACAAGTTCCACTGATACAAGTCCAAGTGGAAGGACTATCCCAGCTTCCATCATTAATTGCGTTGAAAGTACCTTGCGCCAGGGTTGATTTGGATGTTAAAACCAAACCCAAAACGCCCACTAAGAAAAGGGCTGATAACTTTTGAGTCATAACCTTGTGTAGTTTTAGAGAAGATAAAATACTTTTATTGGGTGTTAATTTAGGCTAACAAGCATTGCGTATGAATGAAAACTAACTACCTACTTACGGCTCATAAAGATAAACAAAAACCCGTAGGCAAGCATTGTTTTGGTAAAATTTTGCTGGTTTGTGCGGCCAAATCAAACAGAAATACCCTACTGGTTTCCACACGAAAAACCATAGACGTATGTTATTGGTTTGCTAAAAATCCTTTTTTACAAAATTTATGGGCAGATGATTAGATCCAACTTGGCAGGTTTTCTGATGTTAGGTGTATGCTTAACCTTGTTTGTTCAGTGCCAAACACCTCGCCCTCGGCGTGCTGTGCGGGTAGCTATGGCTGCTAACCTATCGCCTTTGGCCAAACCTCTCCAAAAAGCTTTTCAAAAACATCATCCATCCATTGAGATAGAATGGATAGAAGGCTCATCAGGAAAACTAACCCAACAGATGATGCAAGGAGCTGCTTGGGATGTGTTCCTTTCCGCCGATACACTTTACCCTTGGCAGTTGTACCAAGCAAGTTTGACGCAACAAAAACCGGCAATATATACTTATGGAAAGTTGATTTTTTGGACGCGTGAATCCATCGATACGACCCGTTTGGTTGACTTCTTGCTCTCGGATCGGGTTAGGAAAATTGCCTTGGCCAACCCTGAAACAGCCCCTTATGGGAAAGCAGCTTGGGCTTATTTGAAGCAGCAAAAATTGGACAGCCTATTAGGCTCAAAATGGGTGATAGGCGAAAGCATTAGTCAAGTAAACCAGTACTTGGTTTCAGGGGTAGTAGAGGGAGGATTTACCGCGCAATCGCTGCAATATGTAACCGAGGCAAAAGGCATTGGCATTATCTTGAAAATCCCGGCCATTCCACAGGGAGCGGTCAAGTTGCGATATTGTTCCGAAGAGGGAGCAATGTTATATGCGTTCTTGTTTACAGATGAAGCCAAACAGATTTTTGCAGGTTATGGCTACGTGTCGCAACAGACTGATGAACCTTAATTGCTGCAACAGTTTTCGCAAGCGCCCATCGCGGCATACTTCCAAAGGCCGTAGTTCATATTTTCATCCGCATAATATTTGATGTACGCCTCGAAAGGATTTTTGGGCTTTTTGCCATTGATAAGCATCGCTTTGTTCAATTTATTAAAGGCTTCTTCTGCTTTTTCGAGGGTGCGGTCGTTGTTGAGGGCATTCCAATATTCCTTTACCCTTGTCCAATATTGAGCGCGTTGCTCGTAACTTCCACCTCTGAAATGTTGTACTTTTTCACGAACCGAACCCTTTTTGCGCGACATCATCCGGCCTACCATATCTAAATTAAGAATTGGATGCAGGCGGTCGTCGCGGCGGTGCATTTTGGTCATATCGCAGTTGTCGCGGTAGGTGATGGCTTCGCCCAAGGTTTTGGCGTGTTTATAACAAACATATTTCGATTCGGCTTCTCCACAAGAACTGTTGCAAACCGTATTTAGTCCATATTCTTCGGCAGTGATGCCTTGGGTGTGGCATAGTCCAAAACCTCCATCGCCCCATTTATTGTATTTTGACCGGTTAGGGAGGCATTCTTCTCCCATTGTTTCTTGCATAATCATCGCCAAGATAATGTGCTCAGGAAGACAATAACGGCGTTCTACCGCTTTGGCGATGTTTTCGTAACGCAGGGTGCGCACCAATTTGCCCTCAAGTGTGTAATTTGGAGGCAATACAACGTTTTCGAGGGTTTTCCGCTGCGTATAAAACCCGGCTTCATAACCCAAGTGAATGGGTTTAAGTTTGAGATTTTTGCAAAGAAGTGCTATCTGATTTTTACTTCCCGAAGAGTTGGAAGCCGTCAGTACAAACCCGACCAAGAAAAATAAGGATTTGACAGCAAAAGGTGTTTCGTGAAAAATAGCAACAAAGATATTGACGACGTAATTGACAAGTGCAGCCCCGTAATCGAGCAAATATCTGAGATGCTTCATAAAACTATAAAATCAATTTGGTGTTCAACTTAAATGGTGTTGCAACCTATTCCAATTCTATAAATTATCCAAATTTTTTTAGGTTTTTTGAACAAAAACAGTTTTTACTTAATTTTACTCTCACATAAGTTTCATTTGCAATTTTTATCATCCTACAACAAAATTTATCTTTTCGACTTTTCTAACCTCTCATTTATGTCCACAGAAAAATTTATCATCCGTAACGGAACACTTTACGATGGAACCGGCGAAAAACCGCGCCAAACCGACGTACTCATCGAAAATGGCAAAGTTGCCTCGACCGACCGCATCAATTACCCCATCGAAGATGCCAAAGAAATAGACGCCACCAACAAATGGATAACCCCCGGTTTTTTAGATATCCACACCCACTACGACGCAGAGGTGGAGGTGATACCCGGGTTAGACGAATCTGTGAGACACGGAGTAACCACCGTTGTAATGGGTAACTGTTCGCTTTCTAACTGTGTAGGTACCGAAGATGATATGCTCAACCTGTTTTCGAGGGTGGAAAATATGCCCCCCGATTTGCTCGAAAAATGGATCAAAGGCAAGTTTACTTGGAACAGCCCCAAAGAATATTACGACCACCTCAACCAACTGCCTATTGGCCCTAATGTGGCGAGTTTTATTGGGCACTCCAACATCCGCTTGGCGACGATGGGCTTGGAGCGAAGCCTGACCGTGCGCAAAGCCAACGACCAAGAACTTAAAAAGATGGAAAGCTTGGTAACCGAAGCAATGGAAGCCGGTTATTTGGGCTTATCGATCGATATGTTGCCTTTTCACCGTATGGCTGAAGATCCATACAAAGGGGTTTCGGTGCCCTCGCAACAAGCCCACGTCAGCGAGTACAAGAAATTGGCCAACATTGTACGCCGTTTCAACCGAGTGCTGCAAGCTACGCCCAATGCTGTCGATAAAACTTCGGTATTACGCCTTTTGGGGATGAGTTCGGGGCTATTCCGAAAAAACCTCCGCACCACCATTGTAGCTGCTTTGGATACCAAATCTGACAGGAAAATACACTTGTTAGCCACCACTTTGGCTACCGTAGCCAACAAATTGCTCAATGCCAATATCCGTTGGCAAGCCTTGGCCGAGCCATTTTTAAACTATTCTGATGGCCCAATTACACCACTTTTCGAAGAGTTTGGTTCGGCAGTAGTAGCCATTGGTGCCAGCAGCGAAGAACGTCGCAAGATGTTTGCCGATATTAGCTTCCGCAAATGGTTCAAAAAAGACTGGAATCACTGGCGTACTTCTGTATTTCACCGCCGATTGGACGATATGTGGATAGAAGCCGCCCCCGATAAATCGCTCGTGGGCAAGTCGTTTGCGCAAGCAGCCAAGGAAGTGAACAAAGAGCCATTAGAGTTTTTTATGGATATGATGGCGCAGTACGACACCGATATTCGTTGGAAAAGCGCTGTGGCCAACCATCGCCCGTCGCAGCGGATGCGCTTGTTGGCACACGAAACCACCTTGCCGGGTTTCAACGATTCCGGCGCGCACAATGTCAATATGGCTTTTCAGGATGGTGCGCTGCAAACCCTGAAGCAGTTTCAAGCCAACCCGGAGGTATTACCAATGGAAAAAATCATTTACCGCATTACAAAAATGCCTGCTGATTGGTTAGGCTTCAAAGCAGGCTCGTTGTTGGTAGGCGACCGCGCCGACTTGGTTGTGTTGGATCCTGCCAAACTTCAAACCGGATTGAGCGAACCACTCGAATATTTTGACCCTCGCTTGGATGGCGCAATGCGTCTGGTAAAGCGCTCGGATGGGGTAATCAACCACGTTTTGATTGGGGGCAAAGAGGCATTCAGCAGCGAAAACGGTTTTGCCGAAAATTTTGGAAAAGAAAAATATGGCCAACAGTTGCGCTCTACGCACTAAAGCAACCCTGTAATTTTTATCCTATCACAAGGCC